>NZ_JBOJLN010000002.1:0-263628 GCF_050750165.1 Pseudidiomarina sp. WS423
AAAGTTATGCCTCGCTAGACATGATTACACAGATACCTGTGAGTGTTATCGACAGCGATTTCGAGCAGCAGGAGATTGCAGCTGCAGGAGATTGCAGCTGCAGGAGATGACGCCGAGCTGGTGGCAGCCCTGCAACAGTGGCAGCGCGAAGGCAGCGCTTGGAGCGCTGAGCAGGCCAAGATTTCTGGCGGGCAGTATATTCCGTTGCCTGATAGTGACCATTTGGTGCCGCTACAACACCCACAGGTTGTCGAACAAGCTCTGACTAAGCTGCTCAACGCCGACGGCGATGATCATTAACTACACAGCAACATCTTGATGAGGAGCTTGAGCGATCAGCTACTCGAGCTGGTATTAATGAGTCTTTAGTGTCTGGTTAGCCTTTGGTGAGCCTGTTATAATCGCCGCTTTGTTAATCATTTACGTTAATCATTTACCGAATCACAAGTAACGATAGGCTCACTACGTTCTCATGCAGTTAATTCGCGGAATACATAATATTCGCTCTATCCACCGTGGGTGTGTGCTCACTATTGGTAATTTTGATGGGGTGCACTTAGGCCATCAAGCGGTGCTGGCGCAAGTTAAACAACAGGCGCAAGAGCGCGGTGTCGCAGCCACTGTGATGACCTTTGAGCCACAGCCGCAAGAATTGTTTCAGCCGGATAAAGCACCGGCGCGCTTGACCAATCTGCGCGAAAAACATCAAGCGTTGCGAGCCCAAGGGATTGATCGCCATATTGTGATTGAGTTTAATCGTAAGTTTGCTAATTTGCCGGCGGCTGATTTTATTGAGCAGGTGTTGGTGGCAAAACTCGGTGTGAAATTTTTAGTGGTGGGTGATGATTTTCGCTTTGGCCACGGGCGCACAGGTGATTTTGCGATGTTACAGCGGGCTGGCGCTGAATTTGGATTTGCAGTGGTCGATACGCAAAGTTATCGGCAGCAGCAACAGCGAGTGAGCAGCACCGCCATTCGTCAAGCTCTCACGGTAGGTGATTTTGCAGCGGCCGAGGCCATGTTAGGTCGCCCCTTTGCTTTTGCTGGGCGGGTGGTGCATGGTGAAAAAAAAGGCCGGACGATAGGCTTTCCTACTGCTAATCTACAACTGAAGCGTTTACACTCTCCATTACGAGGTGTTTTTGCCGTGCAGGTGCAAACCAATGATGGCAAAATGCATGCTGGCGTTGCTAATATTGGGCGTAGACCGACACTTAATGGCGAGCGGGTACAGCTTGAGGTGCACTTGTTTGATTTTACCGGCGACTTGTACGGGCAACAGTTGCAGGTGGTGCCGCGGCATTTTATCCGTGCTGAACAAAAGTTCGCTGACTTTGCTGCGTTGCAGCAACAAATAGAGCGTGATGCTCGCGCTGCGCGAGAGCTTCGGCCGTGATTCGGCGGTGATTCGGCCGCGTTGCTGTTCGTGCTTCGTCCGCTTCGCTGTTCGAACAGTGCGAAGCACGGACGAATATCGAACAACGAACAGTGAACGAAGTGAACGCACGAACAACGAACAGTGAACGCACGAACAACGAATCACGAACAGTGCGAAGCACGCACGAATCACGAACAGTGAACGAAGTGAACGCACGAACAACGCTTCTCAAACCCAAAAATTGAAATAAGTCATGGGGCACAAAACACCCCGGAAAAAGGAACAGAAATAATGACCGACTATAAACACACGCTGAATCTGCCGGAAACTGAGTTTCCGATGCGCGGGAATTTGGCGCAGCGCGAGCCGCAGATGCTAGAGCAGTGGTATGCCGACGACTTGTACGGCAAGATTCGTGCCGCTAAAGCGGGTAAGCCGGTGTTTATTTTGCACGATGGCCCTCCGTATGCGAACGGCAGCATTCACATTGGTCATGCGGTTAATAAAATTTTGAAAGATATGATCGTGAAGGCGAAAACCCTTAGCGATTTTGACGCGCCTTATGTTCCTGGCTGGGATTGTCATGGCTTGCCGATTGAGCTGCAAGTAGAGAAAAAGTATGGCAAGCCGGGTAAAAAATTGACCGTTGCTGAGTTTCGGCAGCATTGTCGCGACTATGCGTTAACGCAAGTAGATGGTCAGCGTGAAGATTTTAAACGTTTGGGTGTGTTTGGTGATTGGGATAATCCTTATCTAACCATGAACCCGCAACAAGAAGCGGATAGCATTCGGGCGTTGGGCAAGATCATTGCTAATGGTCATTTACAGCAGGGCTTTAAGCCAGTGCATTGGTGTACGGACTGTGGTTCAGCCTTGGCGGAGGCCGAAGTAGAGTATCAAGATAAGCGTTCACCAGCTATCGATGTAGGCTTTGCAGCGGTTGACCAAGCCCAGTTAGTAGCGGCTTTTGATCATCCGCAAGACCACGCCGGTGAAGGCGAAGTGCAGGTGGTGATTTGGACGACCACACCTTGGACTATTCCGGCCAACCGAGCCATTTCGTTGCATCCAAGTTTGGATTATAGCTTGGTGCAGGTTGAGGCTACGGCAGAGCGGCCGGCGCTGCGCTTGGTGTTGGCTGATGATTTGGTGACCAGTGCGATGGCGCGTTGGGGTATTGAGCATTACCACAAACTTGGCTTTGCCAAGGGCCAGGCGCTAGAAAATATGTTGGTGCAACATCCGTTATTTGCGGACGTGCAGGTGCCTTTGATTTTGGGTGAGCATGTCACCACTGAATCGGGTACGGGTTGTGTACACACGGCACCAGGCCATGGTGTGGATGACTTTATTGTTGGTCAGCGCTACGGCATTGAGGTGTATAACCCAGTGGGTGACAACGGCGTCTATAAAGATGACACACCGATGTTTGCTGGTCAGCACGTGATGAAAGCTAACGACAACATCGTTGAGGCGTTAAAAGAAGCCGGCAAGTTAGTTCACCATGAGGCCTATCAGCACTCGTATCCGCATTGCTGGCGGCACAAAACCCCGATCATTTTCCGTGCTACGCCACAGTGGTTTATTAGCATGGATAAGCAAGGGCTGCGCAGCACTGCGTTAGAGCAAATTAAACAAGTACGTTGGGTGCCAGAGTGGGGCCAAAGCCGTATTGAAAGTATGGTGGAAGGTCGTCCGGACTGGTGTATCTCGCGCCAACGCACCTGGGGTAACCCGATTGCAGTGTTTGTGCGGCGTGACAACGATGAGTTGCACCCGCGTACACTGGAACTGATTGAAGAAGTCGCTAAGCGAGTAGAACAAACTGGTATCCAGGCTTGGTTTGATTTAGATGCAGCAGAGCTACTCGGTGACGAGGCAGCGGATTATCGCAAAGTAACAGATACCTTGGATGTATGGTTTGACTCGGGCGTAACGCACGAAGCCGTCTTGAATAAGACACCAGGCTTACAGTGGCCAGCTGATTTGTATCTGGAGGGTTCGGATCAGCATCGTGGTTGGTTCCAGTCGTCGTTGTTAACGGGCGTGGCTATGTATCAACAAGCGCCTTATAAGCAAGTGCTGACCCATGGTTTTACCGTAGATGGACAAGGACGGAAAATGTCCAAGTCGATCGGTAACGTGGTAGCGCCGCAAGAGGTCATGAATAAGCTAGGTGGTGACATTCTGCGCTTGTGGGTAGCGGCAACGGATTATTCCGGTGAAATGACGGTATCTGATGAAATCTTGAAGCGTGCAGCCGATAGTTATCGACGCATTCGTAATACGGCGCGTTTCTTGTTGGCTAATATCAATGAGTTTGAGCCAAGCCAACACGCGGTCGCAGCTGCTGAGATGGTTGCTATTGATAAATGGATTGTGGCGCGCGCGGTTAGTTTGCAAAATGAATTATTGGCCGCGTTAGACGATTATCAATTTCATGTGGTGGTGCAAAAGCTGATGCACTTCTGCTCAATTGAACTTGGTAGTTTCTACTTAGACGTGATTAAAGATCGTCAGTACACGGCAAAACGCGACAGTGTAGCGCGTCGTTCATGTCAGACGGCCTTGTATCATATTGCCGAAATGCTGGTACGCTGGTTAGCACCGATTTGTAGCTTTACTGCCCAAGAAATTTGGGATGCCTTGCCGCGTCAATTAGCCGATGGCGAGGCTCGTCAGCACTATGTCTTTACCGAGAGTTGGTATCGGGCTGCTGAATCTATCACAGTGACTGCGGCAGATAACGAATTGTGGCAGACCGTGTTGGCGGTTCGTGATGAAGTGAACCGTACCCTTGAGCAAGCGCGTCGCGACGAGGTCATTGGTGGTTCGTTGCAAGCTGAAGTAACGGTTTATGCGGTAGCGGATATTGCCAGCCAGTTAGCGAGCTTAGGTGATGAGTTGCGATTTGCTTTCATTACCTCTGCGGTGACTGTCGAAACCGTGACCTCTGCCCCAGCGGGTGCAGCGGCTACTGATTTAGCAGGGGTGTGGGCGCAAGTAGCGAAGGCAGCAGCACAGAAGTGTGACCGTTGTTGGCACCACCGCCCTGAAGTGGGCTCCATTGCGGCGCATCCAACCCTTTGTTCGCGCTGCGTAACTAACGTTGAAGGTGCAGGTGAGGAGCGTCATTTTGCCTAGTAAGCCGATAGATTTGCAAAAGCGGGCCAGTGGCTTACGCTTTTTGTGGTTAACCTTGCTACTTATTGTGCTGGATCAATTTACTAAGCAGTGGGTGATCCGGGTGTTTGATTTGTACGAAAGCATAGAGATAATGCCGTACTTAAATTTCACCTACGTGCGCAACATGGGTGCAGCTTTTAGTTTTTTGAGTGATCAAGGTGGTTGGCAGCGCTGGTTATTCACCGGCTTGGCTATTGCCGTGAGCTTGGTGTTATTGGTGTGGTTGCGCCGTAATCCGGTCGGGTTATGGCGGCAGAACCTCGCCTTTACGCTGATTTTAGCGGGCGCTATTGGCAATGTAATTGATCGCATCATTTATGGCTATGTTATCGATTTTATCGATGTTTATGTGAATGAATGGCATTGGCCAGCATTTAACATTGCCGACATGGCCATTACTATTGGGGCTGTATTGATGTTGCTAGAAGCGTTTTTTGAACAGCGTCAAGAGCCCGCGGGGCAGGAGTCAAAATAATGATCAGTCGTCTCCCGATCGAACACGGTCGTGAAGTGATTATGCACTTTACCATTAAGTTGAGTGATAACTCAGTTGCCGATAGCACCAAGATGACCGGTAAACCGGCTAAGTTTCGGATGGGCGATGGTTCGTTAACTGAAAATTTTGAAGCCTGTTTGGTTGGGCTCAAAGCAGGCGATGAGCGTGAGTTTACGCTCGAGGCCAAAGATGCCTTTGGCGAACCTAATCGCGACAACTATTATCAAGTGGATACCACTAAGTTTGGCGCTGAGCGACCCGAAGTAGGAATGATTTTTACGTTCCCGCAACCCGACGGCACAGAGTTGCCTGGTATTGTGCGTAGTATCAATGACCAGTTTGTGACCATTGATTTTAATCATCCGTTGGCGGGCCAGCAGGTACGATTTGCGGTTGAGATTATTGAAGTGAATCCTTAAGAACAACGCACTTGGAGTTTAAAATGAATATTGTGCTGGCGAATCCGCGTGGGTTTTGTGCTGGGGTAGATCGAGCCATTACTATTGTAGAGCGCGCGTTGGAAATTTTTGAGCCGCCGATTTATGTGCGTCACGAAGTGGTGCACAACAAATACGTGGTGGACTCGTTGCGGGCTAGTGGCGCAGTGTTTGTGGATGAATTACATGAAGTGCCAGACAACAGCATTGTGATTTTCTCTGCGCATGGGGTCTCGCAGGCGGTACGCCAAGAAGCCAAAGACCGCGGCTTGCAGGTGTTTGATGCCACTTGTCCATTGGTCACCAAAGTGCATATGGAAGTAACGCGGGCGAGCCGTAAAGGCCATGAGTGTGTGTTGATAGGTCATGCTGGGCACCCAGAAGTAGAAGGCACCATGGGCCAATACAATAACGCCAAAGGCGGTATTTATTTGGTTGAGTCTGTTGCTGATGTGGCAACCCTTGAGGTGAAAAATCCACAGCAACTCCATTACATGAGTCAAACCACCTTATCGGTAGACGATACCGCTGATGTGATTGATGCGTTGCGGGCCAAGTTTCCGGATATTCAGGGGCCGCGTAAAGATGATATTTGCTATGCCACGCAGAACCGGCAAGATGCAGTGCGTGAGTTGGCTGCCGAAGTTGATTTGTTATTGGTGGTGGGCGCGCGCAATAGCTCCAACTCAAATCGCCTGCGCGAGCTGGCTGAGAAAATGGGCACAGTATCGCATTTGATTGACGATGCCAGCTGTATCGATAAGGGCTGGTTGGATGGCGTGCAGGCGGTTGGTGTGACTGCTGGCGCTTCGGCCCCCGAGGTGTTGGTGCGTGACGTGATCAAACAGCTACAAGCTTGGGGTGGCAATCAGGTTGAAGAACGCAGTGGCCGCGAAGAGAACATTACTTTTTCTATCCCTCCTGAATTACGTGTGGTTGAAGTAAACTAACAGCTTTGCCGCTAGCCTTGTGCTAGCGGCCCAAACTCCGTGGGGGAGGTGGCAAAGATGGGATCGGGCTTTAAAGAAGACCATTGCAACCAACCTAAAGCTTCCCACCAACGCCCTTAAACTTATCAACAAACGCCGAAATCTTCTGGAATACTGTTTGCTTCTTGGTACGGTATTCCGGGTTCAGCGGGCTTAGTTTTGGTAATGTTGAATTTAGCTCGGTGCCATTTTCACTGGCGTATTCGCGGCGTAAAGATGCGGCGATGTAGCGCTTGGCAGCATCGGCGTTGAGGTTCTCTGAACGAATAAGTTCTTCGGCTTCGCGCTGCTGCTCGGCTTGAGCGAACTTGAAGAACTCATCAATGATGCCCGCTTTGTCGGGCATCTCATCTAGGTCGGTTTGGTTAATAAAGTCGACAATTAAGCTTTCTTTAGCGTGGTTACCAAGGCTGGCTCGAATCAGACGGCGAACTTCTTCAATCAAATCACCTTTGCTTTTGTTTTTCTTGTTCTGCTCGAATATCAGCTCAAGAATGTAGTCGAGGTTAATCTCCTGCGACTTCAGCAAGTCGATTTCAAACTCGATATCGTCCCAGTCAATCGTTGACTGTGCTTGGTTCTCGGCTGATTTCTCGCGGCGTATCCAGTCGCGAATATCGTTATAGGTCGAGCGATAATCCTGCACCTTGCGTTCAGGCGGTATGCGAATCGTTTGTAACGTCGCGATATCGTCGTCGCTTAAATGGTGCTCAATCTTGAATGCTTCAACAGCTTCCGCATCGCTCGTATCTATGGTCTGCAACGCTTTTAAGCTGGCAAATTCATCGTAGTTTTGCAGGATATTTTCAACACGCAAATACTCGCCAAATAACTTGGCGAAGTCTTTCTTGTCTTTCTCGAGCTCAATTTCATCGGGGTTCGGGAAGCGTTGCTCAAGCTCAGAAACTACTTCCATAAAGCCGCGTCGTGCTTGCCCTGTCACGAGGTCCGTGAAGCCCTCCATGTACTCTGTGTAGCTCTTTTCGAGCACCACGTTCTTGGTATTTTTATCACCAAACAAAGTGATGGCATCAATCGTCGCTTTCTCTAAATCACGGAAGGTCACGATATTGCCGAAAGTCTTCGTAGCATCGTAAATACGATTGGTGCGCGAATAGGCTTGAATAAGTCCGTGGTAACGCAGGTTCTTATCCACAAACAGCGTATTCAATGTCGGTGCATCAAATCCAGTGAGGAACATACCCACCACAATCAGCAAATCAATTTCTTGGCTTTTCACGCGCTTGGCAAGATCGCGGTAATAGTTTTGGAAGCCGTTACTGTCCACACCGTAGTTGGATTGGAACATGGCGTTGTAGTCTGCAATCGCGGCGCTTAAAAATTCTTTGCCGCTGCTGTTCATAGCAGACACTTCAAAGCTTTCATCCGGTATCTCACCGATGAAATCTTGCTCCTCATTCGCGGCGAACGAGAAAATGGTCGCGACACGCAGAGGTCGCTCAGCGTCTTGCTGCAGTTGTTTAAACGCCTCGTAGTAGGCTTTTGCGGCATCAACGCTGCTGACCGCGAACATGGCATTGAAACCTCGCCCGCCCGCCTTCATACGGTGCGTTTTTTGGCGAAAGTGCGTCAGTATGTAGTGGGTGATTTCCCGAATACGTTCCGGGTGTAGTAATGCCTGTTTATTTTCCGCTGCGCTAAGTTTTTTCTCGTCCTGTTCGGTCTCAATTTGACGGAACTGGGGGCGAACGTCGTTGTAGTCCACTTTGAACTTAAGCACTTTATCGTTGCGAATGGCATCAGTGATGGTGTACGAGTGCAATTCGTGGCCAAACACTGATCTAGTAGTCTCAGCGCCTAGTGCATTCTGTGGAAATATCGGCGTTCCGGTAAAACCAAACTGATAATAGCGCTTAAATTTCTTCTGTAAGTTCTTCTGCGCTTCACCAAACTGGCTGCGGTGGCATTCGTCAAAAATAAACACCACCTGCTGACGATAAACCGGTAAGTCACGCTCGGTTTTCATCAGGTTATTCAGCTTTTGAATGGTGGTCACAATGATTTTGTTGTCATCCAAACTCAAATTACGCTTAAGCCCTGAGGTACTATCCGAGCCATTCACGCTATCAGGCGAGAAACGCTGATATTCCTTCATTGTCTGGTAATCGAGATCTTTACGGTCCACCACGAAGAATACTTTGTCGATAAAATCGAGTTCGGTCGCTAAGCGTGCTGCTTTAAAGCTGGTTAATGTTTTCCCCGAGCCTGTGGTGTGCCAAATATAGCCGCCAGCATCGGTTGAACTCCATTGCTTGGCCTGAAATGCGCTCTTGATTTTCCATAAAATGCGCTCTGTGGCGGCAATTTGATAAGGCCGCATCACCAGCAAGGTGTCGCTTACATCAAACACTGAGAAGTGCAGTAATACTTTGAGCAACGTATCTTTTTGAAAGAAGGTCGCCGTGAAGTCTTTAAGGTCTTTAATCAAACCGTTGTCGGATTTCGCCCAGTTCATGGTGAAATCAAAGGTGTTCTTGTTCCGCTTCACGGTGTTAGCAAAGTAACGCGTGTCGGTACCGTTTGAAATCACAAATAGCTGCAAATATTTAAACAATGAGCTTTCTGCATTGAAGCTCTCTTTGCTGTAGCGGTGCACTTGGTTAAAGGCTTCACGAATGGCCACACCGCGTTTTTTCAGTTCAATTTGAACGAGTGGCAGGCCGTTCACCAAAATGGTGACGTCGTAACGATTCGCATGCGAACCCGTTTGTTCAAACTGCTTGATCACCTGTACTTTGTTACGTGCAATGTTCTTTTTATCGACCAGATAGATGTTTTGAATACGGCCATCATCAAACACGAAATCTTCAATGTAATCGTCGTGAATTTTGCGGGTTTTATCGGTGATGCTGTCGCTTGGTCTATCAAGGTAGGTTTCAACAAAACGCGCCCACTCGCCGTCTGAAAATTCAACGTTGTTCAACGTTTGCAACTGTACCCGCACGTTGGCAAGCATCGCCATTGGGTTATTCAGGCCGGGCACGTACTCATAGCCCTGATTCACTAAATCTTGAATCAGCTCGCGCTCTAAATCACTCTCGCTTTGATAGCTTTCAGCAACTTCATATTGCTTGGTGTACTTATCCAAAACGATAAAGTGTTTTGACTCGGCTATGGGTTTGTAGGTGGTCATTCCTTTGTTTCCTTTTTCTGCAGCAGCTTTTTCACTTCGCGGTCGAAATCTGACTCAATTTTCTGCCGCTTATTAAACTGTTCGTATTCTTGGTAGGCCTTCTGCTTAGCAATTGCGCGCGACACGCTGCCATAACCTTCCAGTATCTGGTATTCGTTAAAGGCCAAGAACTTATCCACACTGGCGGCAAAGGCTTCCATGGTAAAGGTATTGCGCCGTTCAATAATGCCCTCAATGTAATCAAAAAACGACGATACCGCGCGTTCTAGCTGTTTAATTTCCGTTTCTGATAAGTAGTTCTTAGCGATAGCCGTATCCGATTTCAGCACGCGACCTTTGGGGGCATTCTTATAAGTTGTCATTCCCATAAGCGGCTTACTTGCATCCGCTTTCAGGCTAATAATTTCAGCCGAGGTATGCCCGGTAATGGCATAGTGGAATTTATCTTGCACGTGGGCGTAGAACTGGCGCGTGGTTTCTGATTTTGGGTCGTAGTCGATACTGCACTCAGCAAAAATATCGGTGATCTGCTGATAAATACGCCGCTCGCTCGCGCGAATGGAACGAACGCGCTCGAGCAGCTCTTTAAAGTAGTCTTTGCCAAAGTACTGGCCATTTTTCAGACGCTCATCATCCATGGCAAAGCCCTTGATGATGTATTCTTTGATCAGTTGAGTGGCCCAAATACGAAACTGGGTAGCTTGTGTTGAGTTAACGCGGTAGCCGACCGATATCACGGCGTCAAGGTTGTAGTATTCAAGCTTGCGCTTAACCTCTCGACTTCCCTCTTGTTGAACTGTTTCCAAAATGGAAATAGTTGCCTCACGCTGCAGCTCACCTGATTCATAAATGTTTTCAAGGTGCTTCGATATTGCAGGAACCCCAACACCAAACAACTCCGCCATGCGCTTTTGCGTAAGCCAAATGGTTTCATCGCTTAGTAACACCTCAACTTTAATGTCGCCATTGGGCGCGGTGTATAGCAGAAATTCAGAGGTTTGGTCTTTGACACTTAGTTTATTGGTCATCGGTTGCCTCCGGCAGACACAGAGCAATATGCATCTTTTGCATATTGGTTGCATTCGTAATACGAGACTCGCCAGTATGTGCAAATTTTGCACATACTGAATATCGCCCTAACTTACCGTCTGTAAATTGGTAAATCTCACTATTGTTGGTCATCGGAAATTCCTTTTCCTTTTTTGGTTAAACTTTGAACTACCTAGGAATCCTCGGTAGTTGTCTGAGATACTTCGCTGAATATGAATCAATCGATTAACGATTTGAGCTCCTAAGAAATTCTTATAAGTTGTGGTTGGCAACTGGATTTCTTTGAGCCGAGGTGTCTCAGTCGCTCGGTAAACAACGTGTAATCGGGTTACTTTACGTTGCGACATACACATATCAAGCCACCTGCTCACCTGGTTTGGGAAAACTTAGCAGCAAATCACGGTAATACTCGTACTGCTTTTGCCGCAGCTCGATTTCTCGCGGAAGGCCCTCGGTGATTGAGTTGGTTAGGGCGTCGAATTTGTCGAGAATAGATACAATTCGTTCTTGTTCTTGCATACTTGGCACCGGTACTAGTATTTTCGCAAGGTTATCAGCATTAACTCGTCTTACTTTCGTGCCAGTTATAAATGGACGTTTTTGTTTTTGAAAATGCTCGGTCTGAAAGAAATAAGACACATATTTCGGATTTAGGCTGTGCCGGTAAATACATGCATCACTACTGACCGCAATATCCTCATTGCCAAGCCAAGCAACCGCTTTGCAAACGTCGTCATCATTTTCGCTTGTAGTTGCAATGACTAAATCGCCGCTGTGTGCTTTCTTCGCTTTCTGCGCAAATGCTTCAGAAACACAAGTTTTTGTTGTATTCGCATATGTACCATAGTGCGTATAAATTTGCCCATAGTGAATACAGCCAACGCCAGTTTCAGTGAAGTCTTTTTTCTGTAAACCACCACCGCGAATAAACTTTCCGATATCCTCAGCCCCCAAAGGCTTCCACTCCACCTCGCCGCCTTCAAAGCTGAGCAATTTATCGCGGTAGTAGTTGTATTGTTTTTTGCGTGCGGTAAGCTCGGCGGTAAGCTCGGCGGTAAGGGAGGTAAATGCGTCCAAAATTCGGACGATTTCCGCTTGGATTTGAAGCGACTTTTCTGGGTTTTCAGGGCATGGAATTGGGATTTCAATTTTCGCCATTAGTGCATTTGAACTAAGGTTTGGCTGTGCGCCGCCACCCGCAATCACATAAATTTGCTCTACTTTAGAAAGAAGATAGTGATACAAATATCTATTGTTAAGGATTTCTGCCTTGGGTAAGAACTTACCTACTCGTTGATTCAGGTACGCGGGGCTCTCGTGAGCGTAAAAGCCAATTTTCCCTGTAGTAGCACCAGACATCGCAATTAAAATATCGCCTTTGCGAATTTCATAGGAGGCTGTATTTTCCTTATAGTCAGACGGGTCAAAATACTTAACATCGGCTAGGGATATGTTTTTCCCATCGACATTAGTAATTCTAATTATCGGTAAACCAGCTTCTTTAAATAAGCTACTCTTAAATGCGAACCCGTTCTTGAAGTCGCATACTTCTCCTAGCGCCTTCCACTCAACGTCAACCCCATCAAGCAACTTCTCCATGTAGCTCAGACTACTCATCGTTCAACCTCCGCCCCCTCAATCTCCGCCACAATCGCATCTATTTCCGCACGCAATTGGTCAATCTTGGCAACGGTGGTTTTCAGCTCAGCGTTTAGCTCGGTAATGTCGACAACTTCGCGGTTGTCTTTGGCTTCGACATAGCTGCTGACGGAGAGATTGTAGTCTTTAGCAACTTCTTCGTATGGAACAGAGTGAGAAAAGTGCGGAATTTCCTCTTTGCTAGAGAATGCTGCCATTATCTGTTGAATGTGCCCCGGATCATTTGGGTCGTCGTTATCCGTAAGGGTGTTGTTGTTAGTTTCTTTCTTGAATAAACCACTGGCATCGATGAATTGCACGGAAGTATCTTGCTTATGCTTGGAGAGCACCAAAATGTTGACGGCAATCGTGGTACCAAAGAACAAGTTTGGCGCTAACGAAATCACGGTTTCAACGTAGTTGTTATCCACGAGGTACTTACGAATTTTCTGCTCAGCACCGCCGCGATAGAAAATACCGGGGAAACAAACAATGGCTGCACGGCCTTTGCTTGAAAGGTAACTGAGTGCGTGCAACACAAAGGCAAAGTCAGCTTTTGATTTGGGGGCTAGTACGCCTGCAGGGGCAAAACGCTCGTCATTAATCAACGTGGGGTCATCGCTGCCTATCCACTTCACCGAGTAGGGTGGGTTAGAAACAATGGCATCAAACGGCTTGTCATCCAAAAAATGTGGATTAGTGAGCGTGTTCCCTAACTGGATATTGAACTTATCGTAGTTGATATTGTGCAGAAACATGTTCATACGGGCAAGGTTGTAGGTGGTATGGTTAATCTCCTGCCCGAAGTAACCGTCTTCAATACGATGCACGTCGATGTGCTTCCTCGCCTGCATCAGCAAAGAACCCGAACCCGCTGCCGGGTCATAAATTTTATTGATGCTGGTTTGCCCATGTATAGCCAGTAACGCAATGAGCTTCGATACATGTTGTGGCGTGAAGAACTCGCCACCTGATTTCCCGGCATTCGCTGCGTAGTTTGAAATTAGGAATTCATAAGCATCGCCGAACAGGTCGATTTGGTTGTCTTCAAAGTTGCCGAAGTCTAACCCGGCTACACCCTTTAATACCGCCGCTAAACGTAGGTTTTTGTCTTTGACGGTATTACCCAAACGGTTGCTGGTGGTGTCGAAATCTGCGAACAAGCCTTTAATGTCATCTTCCGATGCATAGCCGTTGGCTGAATTTTCAATTTCACCAAAGATGCGGGCAAGGTCGGTGTTCAGGCTCTCGTTGTTGTTCGCGGTTTTGGCGATGTTAACGAATAACTGGCTTGGGTAAATGAAATAGCCTTTGGTTTTAATGGCATCGTCTTTGATGTCGTCAGTAATCACCGAATCATCAAGCGATGCATAGTTAATGCTTTCGTCACCGGCTTCAATGTAGCTAGCGAAGTTTTCGCTGATAAAGCGATAGAACAAGGTACCGAGTACATACTGCTTAAAATCCCAGCCGTCTACAGAGCCACGAACGTCGTTGGCAATCTGCCAAATTTGGCGTTGGAGTAGGGCGCGCTGTTGGGTACTTGTCATCATTCTTTCCCTGTTTTAGTCCATTAAATAAGCGTCAATTTTTGTCGCTTGGTTGGCTTGGAATGCTTGCCGTTGTGTGCTCAAAAGAATATCACAAGGTGATGGCGATTTGGGAGCTTTGAATGGGGTATTTGAGTAGAGAGAGAGTATGCGGTAGTCGCATGCGCGGACCACCATTTTTTCAAGTAACGCTAGTTTTTACAGCCGTTTTTATCGCAGGTGATCTTGTCGTGCGTATTCGACCAATGCGAAGGGTTTACCTTCGTATCTATGCCGCAACCCGTTTTTCCGCCTTTTTGCTCTTGATGAAGAATGAGGTTGCCGCTTGGAGGTGAATGTTTAACAGCCATCATCGTTTCCTCTTTTTGGTTTGCAGAATTGGAATATTCATTTTAGTTTAAATTTTGAGCGGGTGGGGCTGCTTTGAGCGAATTGCGGACCAACTAAAGCCCAAGTAGCAGCCCCACAATTGCTCAATTTGAAGCCTTTAATCTAAATTCTAACAAAGGTCTATTCGTTAGAAGGTTCAGCTAAATGTTCTGGGACAAAATACGCTCGGTGCTGATATAGCCAAGAAGGCAATAATGCATGAGCTAGTGCCTCATTACGCAACTGTTGATTGATATTTGGGTCAGCCACAAATTTTCGCTCTTCGAAGTCATAGTGGCCGGTTTTATCCTCTCCAGGAGTTAAAATCGCTACTCCTTTGGGTGTCATCCATGCGTAGTTATTACCAAATTGCATCATGGCACGATTAGCCGGTGGCACGCTATCATTCGAAATATCCTGACCTATCGCCGGGGTCCAAGCTGAAATGCCTGCAAGCGAGATAACCGTGGGCATTAAGTCGATCTGACTGGTAATTTCATTAATCTCTTTGGGTTGAATAGAGCCTCCCAGAATGAGTCCTGGGATGCGGAACTTTTGGATGGGAACTAATTCGTTTCCATAGACGCGCGTATCGTGATCAGCAACAATCAAAAAAATCGTATCTTCCCAGTAATTACTCGTCTTTGCTTTGTCGATAAACTTACCCAGCGCAAAGTCAGCGTATTTGACAGCGTTTTCTACCGTGTTTTTGGGCGTAGAATAGAGCTCGACTTCATCGTCCGGAAACTCGAAGGGTTCGTGGTTTGACGAAGTAAATACCAAGCTAAAAAAGGGCGTATTCTTTTTAGCTAGTTTCTCAAACCTTTTATCAGCGGTGTCAAACAGGTCCTCATCGCTCGCTCCCCAGCTACCGACAAACTTGGGGTTATCAATGTCACTCTGTCCAAGAATAGACTGGAAACCGTTACTTGCGAAAAAGCTCCCCATGTTGTCAAAGTGGGTTTCACCACCATAAAGAAATTCAGTGAAATATCCCTCACGCGACAACAGATCAGCAGCGGTATAAAAATCTTGCTGAGACAATGATAGTTTCACTGTACTCCTTCCCGGAGTGGGTAAGAAGCTGGAAATAACCGCCTCAATACCACGAACTGACCGAGTGCCTGTTGCGTAAAGCTGCTGAAACCACCACCCTTCCTTCCTAAGTTGCTGTAGGTTTGGCGTGACATTAATACCACCGAGATCTTCAACAAAAGTCGCGCCTAGGCTTTCCTCCAAAATAACGACGATATTTTTGGGCTTGTCGAAGGTCCGGGAAGCTTTATTAAAGTGCACTGTGGGGTAATCGTCAGATGGAAATGCCTTGCCTGCTAGGTGTGGCTGGTTTTTAACTGTTTTAAGAATTTTCTCTATACTGGCATCACCGTATATACGAGAGGCATTTTCCTCGTGCCTCATGCTGTAAATTGCGTATTCAAGCGAATAGGCTGAACTGATAACTAAACTATTCACCAAAGCATCCGATGTCACAGCAAAAAATGCTGGGTTCGCCGGGCGATGCGCTAAAGTTGAACGCACGCCGGCAAAAACAAGTACCATCAAAAGCGGCCAAGCAATAAGCGCCCTGCCAGCGTATTGTTTATGACCATAAGGCGCCTGGTTCAGTCGCTTAGCAAGCTTACCGAGTCCGTACAGGCAAATACTCAACACCACCGCGGTCAAAAGTAACCAGATTTTAAACCCTCCCCAAAGGGTACTTAGCACTTCCCGCGGGTACTCTAAATACTCAACAAACAGACGGTTTGGTCGCAAGTCGTATTGCATAACAAAGGCAGGCGTTGAGACCTCCATAAACGTGATATAGGAGATAGCAATAATCAACCACGCGCTTTGAACTGTTTGCCAAGCCCTCACACCCCAGCGATTTAAAAATAATGGCGCGAATAGCAATAATGGTAGCGTCAGATAACCCATCTGAACGACGTCTGCTCTGAGGCCCATTAACATCAAGTAACTGAGCTCTCCTGCCTCAGTTACGCGCTCAAACTGCCATATAAATAATAGTAAGCGACTAACACTCAGGATAATTAGACCCAGCGAAAAACCCGCTATAAGCGTCCGGTATTGGAATAGCGACGACTTCAGTTCTTTTAATAAAGGTGTATTGCTCATTAGTAGCCCAACTTAGCTCTGATAATGAACGCGATACTAAAGAACGAACCTTAAGCTGAACTTAATATTGACTGTTTACTATGCAGTTTTTATTTCTAAAGAGGTGACTATGAAACCAGGAAAAACTGGCATAGCCCGAATCATCGACGCAACGCAGTATTCCATGAAAGGGCTTAGAGCGGCGTGGCGTTTTGAAGCGGCTTTTCGACAAGAGGTACTTTTATTGTTGGTGTTGCTGCCAGTTTTAGTGATAGCAGAGCTTGAGCTTTCAGAGCGGTTGCTACTGCTTATGTCATTGCTTGGTTTACTTATCACAGAGCTACTGAACTCCGCTATTGAAGCAGTTGTCGACCGCATTGGCGCGGAATTTCACGAGCTGAGCGGTCGAGCAAAAGATATCGCGTCGGCTGCAGTGTTCATTGCTATCTGTCAGTTCATCATTGTTTGGGGCGCCGTATTGTGGCCTCTATAAAGCTCAAAACTGTTTGGAAGCGTTGGCTAAGTGTTCTGGCACTTTTCGTTGCCCTAATGGTGATAACGGAATTTCTGGAACTTAAGTTTTTAGTTGCCGACGGGTTATATCAGCTCGAAGGAGGACAGTGGTCTTTACGGCACCATTTTATCACTGAAACGATTCTTCATGACGGTATACGGAAGCTTAATCTCGCATTTGTAGTGTTTGTCCTATTCCTAACCGTGGCTCAGTTCTTACCAACCAAAAGGGACAGCAAGCGGCGCCGGTATGTATTGTTACTCTTATCGGTTTTGTTGTCTTTTGGTTTAGTGAATTACCTTAAGGCTATGCTTGGTATGGACTGTCCTTGGGATTTGCAATTATACGGAGGAGCCAAACCATATATCAGCTTATGGTCGTTCAACGACACTCATTTTGGGTCGGGTCGGTGCTTCCCTTCGGGACATTCAAGTATTGGCTTTGCCTGGATTGCTCTGTACTTTTTCTGGCGTAAAAGCAGACCTTTTCTTGCGAGAGCTTCGCTGACTCTGTCACTTTCTTCCGGCTTTGTACTTGGAGGTGTTCAACAGCTCCGGGGCGCACACTTCTTTATTGATGACATAACAACAGCATTCATCTGTTGGAGCGTTTCTTTATTTATCTTTCATATAGGTGAGCAATATGCAGCGACTGACGCTTAATTTTCCAGCTCTATTAATACTCGTTGCGGCTTGGCTTGCTCTTGGATACACGGGTCCTCTTATGAGTGCGTTGAGTGAATACGGGGTTCATGGGTTCACGCAAGTCAAACTGGTGGTGTTCATTGCTTTTTTCTATACTGTTGCGCTCGCCATCAGCCGATGCGTTAATGCTTTCAAGCCATTCGCAATATTGTTGTTTGTTCTTGCTGCTCCTGCACTTTTTTACATGTCGGAATATGGCATTATCATTGATGCAGATATGATAATTAATGCAATTGAGACCGATACGGCTGAGGCTCGCGACCAACTCTCTGGGAGTTTTTTTGAAACCTTCATAACACTTGGTGTTATCCCTTCGTTATTGCTGGCGTATATAAAACTCCCCCCTTCCAGTACGGCAACAAAAATAAAACAAGGCATTGCAGCGGCGACTTGCTTTTCAGTATTAGCGGTCGGTATCGCTTACACCAGTTATGACGACTTCGCTTCTTTATTTCGCAACCATCGAGATGTGAAGTACAGAGTCGCTCCTTTCAACGTCATATCAGCAACCGTCTCGGCTTTGAAACGAAAATTAGAGACCCCAACTCAATTTATAAGATTAGGGCAAGATGCCTTTCAGGTAAGTACGTCTGAAAAACCGAGAGTCATGGTAATCGTTTTGGGTGAGACAGCGCGAGCGGACCATTTTTCAATCAATAACTATGCTCGGCTGACAACGCCTTCACTGAATGCGCTCATGACATCAGAGCCAATATTCAGCTATAAAAGCGCTACATCGTGTGGAACGGCAACTGCTATTTCAGTGCCGTGCATGTTCAGTTTTTTAACAGCTGATAATTACTCGGATGTTGCTAGAAACTCGAGTAATGTATTAGATGTTTTAGAAACTGCCGGTATTAATGCAACATGGATAGAAAATAACTCTGGCTGCAAAGATGTCTGTAATCGAATTAAAACCGTCAAAATGAGTGAGTCCCGATGTGGGGAGTTGGAATGCTATGATGTAGATATGCTCGAACAACTCAAATCTTGGTTAAGCAATTTGCATCAGGACTCAATTATTGTGCTTCATCAAATGGGAAGTCATGGGCCTGCCTATTACGAACGGTCGCCTAACGAAATGAAACGGTTTTTACCCGAATGCAAAAGTCAAGAGCTGTCGAATTGTTCTGTGGATGAAATTACTAATGCTTATGACAACAGTTTGCTCGTCACCGACCAACTTGTAAGTCAGGTCATAAAGTTATTGAAAAGCCATACTGAACTGGACAGCAGTATGATGTATGTATCTGACCATGGTGAATCACTAGGGAATAACGGTATCTATCTGCATGGCTTGCCTAACTGGATAGCTCCAGAAGAACAACGTCACATACCCTGGATAGTATGGCCATCCGACACATTTAATGTAAGTAAACACGAAACGGGCGCTACTATCAGTCATGATAATTTTTCGCATACGATCCTGGGCTACTTTAATGTTGAAGCCTCTGTTTACAACGAACACCTTGACTTAACTAAACCTGATGGACGGTAAGCACATGCGTTTGCTACTCCTAGAAGATGATAAATATTTGGCTGAAGGAATAATCAAGGGGCTAGGCCGAATGGGATACCTGGTTGAGCTAGCGGCAAACTTGTCTCAAGCTGAGACCGCCCTTAGGACAGATCAATTTGACCTTGCAATATTTGATCTCGGACTGCCCGATGGAAATGCCGTACCACTGATTAAAAAGTTAAGGAAAGCAGGCCAAGAAATCCCGATTCTCGTACTTACAGCGTGGGATGATATTGATACTAAAGTACTGGCATTAAACGAAGGCGCCAACGACTATGTGGTTAAGCCTTTTGAATTACGCGAATTAGAAGCGCGTATTCGAGTGCAGGTTCGCAAAGCAAACCAACACTTAAACGATATTATAACCTGTGGGCAACTGACTATTGACCTATCATCGCAGGAATGCCGTTTTCGTGACAAAACAATTAATTTGACTCGGCTTGAGTGGCTGTTGCTGAAACAGTTAGCGCTGCATAAAGGAAAAATAGTGAGTAAAGAGCAATTAGCGAGTGCGTGCTATGGCTGGGGAGGCGAACATGAGAGTAATTCGCTAGAAGTACACATTCACCATTTACGCAAGAAAATCGATGGTAATCTTATCTCAACGATAAGAGGCCTAGGTTATCGCTTACAAGATGAGTCATCATGAGCCTGTGGTCACTTCGTCGCTCATTGGTTGTTGGCATCAACTTAGCCGTGGTGACTGTACTTGCCGTCACGGCTTGGGCGAGTTACAGAGATATTCTGCATGAGCTGGATGAGGTTTTTGATGCGCAACTTGCTCAGACCGCAAAGTCGCTCGCAACGTTTTATGCGCCCGCTAAAAATAAACTGTCTGTCACTCAAATAATTCCGATATCGCAATATGATGATACCGGAGAGGATAGCTACGCTGAAGAAAAAGGTCCCAGCGGCCATAAATACGAGTCTAAGATTGGCTATCAAATTTACAATGTCGACGGTAATTTGCTGGCTTCAACAAACCAGGCTCAATCATTGAACCTTAAGGGCTTAGAAGCGGGTTACCATACATTAAAGAGTGACAAAAACACGTGGTTTATCTTTAGCTACTTCGAGGAATCCAAAGGCATATGGGTTCATACTTTTCAGCGTCAGGATGTTCGAGGTGAGCTGAGTGGCTACTTGGCCTCAGAGCAACTCTATCCACTATTATTAATGTGGGTTCCAATTAGCCTAATAATACTCCTCATCGTTTATATTGTCCTAAAACCCGTAAACCGTTTTGCTGCAGACCTAAGAGCTAGGGAGTTAAATAATTTGTCGCCAGTTGAGTCCGAACTGCCTAATGAGTTGGTTCCGATCCGGCAAGCACTCAATCGGTTGTTGCATCAAATTAAAATGTTCTCGGAACGCGAAAAGCGGTTTGTCGCTGATGCTTCTCACGAACTGCGCACACCGTTAAGCGCAATCCAAGTACACGCCGAAAATGTCATTTCAGCTGATTCACTTGACGATGCCAAGCACTCTGGCAGGTCCATTTTTAACTCCGTGGAGCGAATGTCACGCCTTGTTAATCAACTGTTGTTGTTGAACCGGCTTGATAGCCTAAACTTTACTGAAAAGTTTGAGGAAGTTGAAATCAGTAAGTTGGTCTCTTTGGCGCTAAATCACTTACCAATCAATAAAGTGGAAAATCACCAATGGCACATTGATGTTTCCTCTATTCGAATAATTTGTGACGAAACTCTTATCGTTAGTGTTTTAACCAACCTGTTGTCCAATGCAATGAAATTTTCGCCGAAAGGTTCGAAAATACAGGTAGTCGCGCTCGAGACTGCTAACAGAGTCATTATCAAGGTTGCTGATGAAGGCAAGGGTGTCCCTAAAGAAACACTTGAGCGGTTGGGGGAGCGCTTCTATCGACTTCAAGAGCATAGTGCTGTATCAGGCGCTGGTTTAGGCCTGTCGATTACACAAAAGATAGTGCAACTGCACCATGGAAAAATTTCATTCAACAACTCATATCCCACGGGGCTTGAAGTGCACATAGAGTTACCTAAGTGAAACCTTGGGAAGTGCTCGTATTTTACTGTTGGTGCCTCTAACAATTAATATCATGAGGTGCTAGCGTCCGCTGTTGGCACAAAGCAGACCAAACCACCCGCTTCATCAAGTTCATCTGGCAGATTCAGAATGTTATCAACCTCGAAGTCGATATTTAAATACTCTCACAGTACTTCGTAGCATATTTATGCGGGTTTTCGTTACTCACATGGTGTCATGTCATTGAGTGGATCGGTAACTTGCGTGCTCAGATTTTCGGTTCTGCCACAGCAGCTAAAGCTTTTCTATGATGTCTTCTTGCATCTGTGACTTAAGGCTCAACTCAGCATACATCTACTTGAGCCGGCGGCTTTGTCGCCATGCTTTGCATGAACTTCAATCAATACTTTAATTATTGTTGCGTCGCTAGCGCCAGCAATCGGCTGGCGTTTTCGCATCATTCTGATCAATACTCATAGCAGCACAATCGGTGTCCAACGCCTGGGCACCTGTGGCTGTGGCCGTAAGCGTATAGGTTTCGGCGCCGATATTGCTGGCACTAAAGCTATAGAACTCGCTGCTGGGGTTGGCGCCGAGATCCGCTATGCTGGCGTAGCTACTATTTCTTAAGCGATATTCTTCTTGCGCGAGCTGTAATTTCAGCAGTTCAGTGATGGCGTCGGCGCGGCGACTTGCTCTAACATAGTCGACGTAGTTGGGGTAGGCGATGCTGCCGAGGATGCCGAGAATAGCAACGACGATCATGAGTTCGATGAGGGTGATGCCGGCCAACGTTTTTTTAACTTGCATTTATTACAACCGTCCATACTATGCTAGGTAAGATACATCATTAGTATTACACTTTTAGGCGAAACGCAATGCAGCGTGGTTTTACTTTATTAGAGCTGTTGGTGACTGTGGCCATTCTCAGCATAGTGCTGGGAATGGGGGTGCCGGCTACGCTCGATTTAGCTCGGTCGCTACGCTTGCAGGGGGCGGCACAGGATACCTATGCCTTGCTGCAGTACGCGCGATCGGATGCATTGGCGACTGGGCAGCAGCGTTTTGTGGTGTGGGACGATGAAGACGGCGCCTGGTGTGCGGCGGTAGCCGACACGGCGGACTGTGATTGTCTGGAAGAAGATTGCGCGATTGATGGCGTACTACGGCAAATCTCCAGTGCTGACTATCATCAAGTAGAACTGCTCAGTAGTACCTTTGCGGCTGGCGAATTTACCGCCTTTGATGGCATGCGAGGCTTGGCTGAAGGCAATGCGGGCACGGTCATTTATCAGTTGAGCGACAGTACCGGGGCGATGGAAAAACAAGTGCAATTGGTGGTGAGCTCGTTGGGGCGCATTCGCTATTGTCAGGTGGGCGATGTGGGGAGTTATCCGGCATGTTAAAACAACGCGGCCTGTCGCTGATTGAACTGATGATTACTATTAGTCTGGGGCTGGTGTTGATGGCTGGCTTGGCGAGTGTGTTCTCAGCCACGCTTGGTACCAATTCAAACAGTTTGCGCTTAAGTCAGTTGCATGAAGAAACCACCGCGGTGATGGATTTACTGGTAGGTGATGTGCGTCGCGCTGGGTATCGAAGCGATGCACACCTGTTAGTGACAGATGCCGAAAATGCTATTACGGCTTTTAATGAATCCGTGCTAGTGAGCGCTCACCCTGATGAAGCAGCAGCATCCTGCTTGTTGTTTGATTATGATGCGGATGCCGATGGCGTGCATGATGGTAACGTGGAGCGATTCGGCTATCGGTTACGAAACGATCAGATTCAGCGCCGCCAAGGCGGTGCCGGTTGTGATGAAAACGGATGGGAAGGTTTAACCAGTCCTGATTTGGTGCGGGTTGAACAACTGCAGTTTGTGCTGACGGAGCGCATGTTGGATGAAGTTACCGAACAGGTCGTGTTTATTGAAGCGCGGTTGAGTGTGCCTAGTGATGCCGCGCTGGATCGCGAGTTTATGACCGAGGTGGTGCTACGTAATGCGTTCTAAGCCAGTGTTGCCACCACAGCTGTTACGATATGGCTACCAAGCTGGCTATGCCACCTTGACGATCTCGGTGATGCTGTTGGCGATTTTGATTTTGGTGACCTTGTACACGGCTCGTTTTAAGGTACAAGAGCAGCGTATTATGCGTAATCATTTAGCCGCGCAAGAGGCCACTATGGTGGCCGATGCAGCGTTAGAGCGAGTTATCAGTGAGCTAGATGATGACAAGACTAACTTGGATCGAACGCTGAGTGGTACGCTAGGTGGCGCCAGTTATACCGCGACCATAAGCAGCCAACGTTTTGACGATACCCTACGTGGGGTGGTGGATATCGTTGATGTGGTGATTTCCACACGTTCGGCTGATGGGCGAGGGCAGCGTACGGTGCGCCAACAACTAGCTGTATTGCCGATCATTCGTTCCGCACCTGATACGCCAGTGGCAGTTCGTGGCTCGATGAACGTCTCTGGTAACTTTAAAGTGGCGGCGAACCCGAACGGCGGTGGTGATGGGGTGCCATTATCTATTTGGACTTCAGGTGATGTGGATATCAACGGTAGTGGCAGCACCTGTGGGCAACAAGAGTTCGAGGAAGGACGCTGTGATTCTAACCCCTTTAGTGAGCGGGGTGACCACGGTGTCGATATTTTAGATAACGACCCGAATTTTCCTGATGACTTGCTGGAGTATTTGTTTGGCGTGCCCTCGTCACAGTGGCAATCACTTAAAGCATCAGCCAGCCAGATTGTGCCTAATTGCAGCAGTCTAGATGCAGACAGCACTGGGTTTATTTGGGTAACAGGCTCTTGTGCCCCTAGAGGCTCTATTGGCAGCCCGGAGAACCCGGTAGCAATAGTGGTTGAAAGTGCCGATGTGCAGATTAACGGCAATGTGGTCATTCATGGCTTGTTGTTTGCGTTTACGCGACCGGATGACTTAAATACGTACGACTTAAAACTCAATGGTGGTGCTCGTATTGAAGGGGCGGTGATGGCAAATCGTGACCCTAAGCTCTCTAACGGGAGTTTGGAAGTACGATACAGCCAAGAAGTACTGACCAATATTGTCACCAACGATAAGTTTCGACGGTTATTTCGCATAGGAGGAAGTTGGCGTGATTTCTAGACAACAACGCGGCTTTACCTTTGTTGAGGTGCTGGTAGCGCTGGTGATTATTGCCGTAGGCGTTACCGGTTTAGTGAGTTTGCAACGTACCTTTACCCAAGGTTCGGTGCGTGCTGCTGAGCGCAGTGCCGCCTTAGAAATCGCCCAGCATCGATTGGAACTGCTTCGCTTTAATGAATACGCCGATATTGTTTCTGGCAGTGCGACTGTGGCTCGCGATGGCAAAGATTATCAAGTGGTGTGGACGGTAAGCCCGCAATATTACCACAATGGCTGGAAAACCAGTGGCGATGTAGGCTTACCCAACCCCTTGCCCAGTGAACCCGATGCCAAGGCGGCTTTGGTACAGGTGAGTTGGACCAGTCGTGGCGGTGAAGCCGATGCTGCTAGTGTCGAAGGCTGGTTAAGTAAATTTAATATGCGTGATGGCGGCTTGGTGATAACCAATCCACCGCCCCGCAGCGAACCCAAGGTGACTTATAACCCGGGCGCAGCGCCTGAGGTTATTGCTATCAAATTAACCGACGATAGCAATGCGACCTTGTTTCAAGTAAAAGAAACGACCCGGCCGACGCCTTCGGTGCTGACCAAAGATGGGCGACGTATGGTGACCTTTGATACGGTGACCTATGACCAAGCCACGCAAACCCAACGCGTCGAAGACTTTGCCACGGTGGAGTGTTTGTGCAAATTTGTGGGGATACAGGATGATGCGGGGCGTACTCCCCAACGGTTGATCTTAAAAGACGACCAATTAACGCTAGACCCCGATGGCGGCAAGTTGGTACGTAAAATGGTGGGGGCTCCAGCGGATACCAATCAACCTGAGCTGTGTGTTGAATGCTGTCGCGACCATCATGACAACGAAGAGATGGTAGCCAGTGGAAACGTCTATCGGGAAGAAAGCGCAGCGGCCCGGTTGCCGAGTGGTGACCATCGACATTTTAGAGCATCGAGTTTTATTTTGGGCACTGGATTAGCCCAAGCTAGTCTCAATGAAAACTATTTGGAAGTATGCCGGATGCGGCGTATTGACGGTTGGTATGAAGTGTATCCCGATTGGGAGATGCAAGCCGTTACTGTCTCCACCTCAGAGTACTTAGTGGATGAAACCAGTAACGAGACCTATGCCAATTATGTGCGCGCGGTGATCCGTGCCTTGGTGTTAGGCGAGGCGCTACCGGCGGCTCCTAATGATCGTGATGCGACGCTGATGAATGGTTCTTATCAGCTGATTGGGCGCGCTATTTATCTAGATAAAATGAGTGATAGCCATCTGCAGGCGGTCATTAGTGCGATTCAGAACGGTGAAGATGATTGGCTCACTAAAGTGCCCTTTTATGAGGTTAACAACACGCTGTTAGGTGATTGGGATTCGTCTAATACTGGCGTGGCCACAGTCACCAATGATGAAATAGAAACTATCGTCGATCCTGATCGTAATTATTACGGAAACTACAGTCGTGGGCGCTTAACCACGGTGGCTGGTGGCACCACCCAGGTTACAATGCTGAGCCAAGGCGGTAATACCGGAATTATCGGGCGACCACCGATTCATGTGCGAGATATTGGCCGTGATATCAGCAGTGCCATGAACATTACCGTAGAAGAGCGTAGCGGCGAGACTACTTATTTTGCTGTCTCGGGTGAGTTCCATTGTTTGTTTAACAAAGTAACTGGTAATACTGCTAGCTGGCAAGACTGTAAGAAAAACGATTACAACGGCTTAACTATTAGCGCGTCTGATTTAAATGTGACCTGTTCTTTTAGTTTTGTGGGCAAATCAGCCACCCCGATTTATTCCTGTAATGGGATTCAGCAGGGTAGCTCATTAAGCATTCAGTTTGGCTCGTCAAATCCGGGCATGGTGTTTACTCCGTCGGTGATTTCGGTATCGAATATTCAGGCTAATGACCCAGGGCAAGATATAGATATTCGTATCAACAACTGATCCAATCCACGGCTAACCTGTGGTACTATCGAGCCAATTTTAATTAACGAGATAGGCCACTAGCTGACATGTCTGTTGTGATTCAAGCTGATCAGCTGACTTCTGTGCGTGCCGGGCGCACGTTGTTTGCGCAGCTTTCGCTGCAATTGAATGCAGGCCATATTCTGCATATTGAAGGCCCTAATGGGGCCGGCAAATCAACCTTATTAAGAATCATTGCTGGGTTATTACGTCCGCAAGAGGGCCAAGTGCGACTGTTTGGCCAACCGCAGCGTGATGATCCCGAGTTATGGCAACGACAAACCCTTTTTATTGGCCATAAACCTGCGGTAAAAGCTGAGCTGACAGCGCTGGAGAACTTGCATTTTCAAGCTCAATTAGATGGCGCTGGCGCTACAGACTCTTGGCAGCTGTTAGAAACCGTTGGCTTGCTTGGCCTAGAAGATATTCCTGCGCAACAGCTATCGGCTGGGCAGCAACGCCGAATTGCGTTAGCGCGGCTATGGTATAGCCCTGCGACTTTATGGATCCTTGACGAACCCTTCACCGCCCTAGATACTCGCGGCATTGATATGCTCCATCAGCGTTTTGCTGAACACTTAGAGCGTGGTGGCGCGTTATTGCTAACCTCGCATCAGCCGTTAACTTGGTCGGGCGAGCGCTTGCAAAAATTACGGATTGAGCCCCAAGACGAGGAGTTTGTCGATGAGCTTAGTTGAGACCAACTCGCGTTGTAGTAATCAAGCATCAACCTTTGCGTTATTGCGCGTGATCATGCGCCGTGATTTAGCGGTGACCTTGCGCCGCCGTAGCGATGTGATTAACCCATTGCTGTTTGTGGTGATCGTGGTGACGCTGTTTCCATTGGCGGTAGGGCCTGGGCCGGATATTTTAGCGCGTATCGCCACCGGGGTGATTTGGGTCGCTGCTTTGTTGTCGGCTTTACTCGGCTCTGAGCGCTTATTTCGCGATGATTATTTAGATGGCTCGTTAGAACAAATGACGTTGCTGCCGGTGCCGTTGGCGGTGCTGGCATTGGGCAAAATTCTGGTGCATTGGTTGTTAAGTGGCTTGCCACTGGTGATCTTAGCGCCGCTGTGTGCGTTATTATTAAAGTTACCGTTTGAGGCGTGGGGCGTGCTGATGCTCACCCTCTTATTAGGTACTCCTATGTTGAGTGCCATGACTGCGATAGGAGCTGCGCTGACGGTTAGTTTAGGCCGCGGTGGGGCATTATTGAGCTTATTACTGCTGCCGTTGTTTATCCCTTTGTTGATATTTGCAGCGGCCGCCGTTGAAAGTACTCTAGTAGGTACGTCCGCGCTTGGCCAAGTGTTACTCTTGGCGGGGCTTATGGTTTTAACGCTGACTTTGGCACCGCTTGCGGTGGCAGCAGCAATCCGAGTGAGTGTGAACTAACAATGTGGAAATGGTTACACCCGTATGCAAAAGGTGAGGCAACCTACCGGTTGCTAGGCGCTTGGTTACCTTGGTTGGCTGGCAGTGCCTTGGTGACCTTAACGGTTGGCTTGGTGTGGGGAATGCTGTTCGCACCTAGCGATTACCAGCAGGGCGATAGCTATCGCATCATCTTTATTCATGTGCCATCAGCGATGTTCTCGATGGGCGCTTACACGGCGATGGCGATTACCGCTTTGATTGCTTTGGTGTGGCAAATTCGCACCGCGGAATGGGCCATTGCGGCCATAGCTCCGGTCGGTGCCGTGCTGACTTTTATTGCGCTCTTTACCGGTGCCGTCTGGGGTAAGCCCATGTGGGGAACTTGGTGGGAATGGGATGCGCGTTTAACCTCACAACTGATTCTACTGTTTTTGTACATCGGGGTGTTGGCACTGTACTATGCCTTTACCGATGCGCGTACTGGGGCTAAAGCGGCAAGTGTGCTGGCGTTAGTCGGGGTGGTGAACGTGCCGATCATTCATTTTTCGGTGTACTGGTGGAACAGCCTGCACCAAGGGGCCACAATCACTAAATTTGAAAAGCCGTCGATGGCCCCCGAGATGCTGATCCCATTGCTGATTAGCATTTTGGGCTTTGCGCTCTTAACCGGGGCGTTAGTCTGTCAGCGGTTACGCAACGAAATTTTGAAGCAAGAAATACATCGGCCTTGGGTTCACGCCCAACTCGACGTGGCTGAGCAGGAGCGGTAAGATGGCATTTGACAGTTGGTATGACTTTATTGATATGGGTGGCTATGGGTTTTATGTATGGCTGGCCTATGGGGTGACCTTATTAGCGCTCACGATCTTAGTGATGCATGGCTTACGCACCCGTAAACAATTGCAACAACAAGCGGTGCAGCAACAGCAACGGCAGCAGCGCTTAGCCCGACGTAAACAGCAAGAACGAGGTACCGCATGATTCCACGACGTAAGAAACGCTTAGCCTGGGTATTGGCTTTAATCATAGGGGTGGCAGCGGCGCTGAGCTTGATTTTGTTTGCGCTATCAAAAAATATTGATTTGTTTTATACCCCAACAGAAGTGCTAGAAGGCAAAGGCAAAGACCTTACCAAGCCTAGCGTAGGACAACGGATTCGGGTAGGCGGTATGGTGGTTGAGGGTTCGGTTAGTCGAGATCCTAAAACCCTAGAAGTGAGCTTCCGAGTCACCGATACTGGGCCTGAAATGACCGTGTTGTACCAAGGTATTTTGCCTGATCTGTTCCGCGAGGGGCAGGGCATTGTGGCGCAGGGCACCTTGATCGAACCTAGCGTGCTCAAAGCTACGGAAGTGCTGGCCAAGCACGACGAAGAATACATGCCGCCAGAATTGGCTGAAGCTATGAAAGGCATTAAACATGTCAACCCGAATGCACCTGACTACACCGGTGAAAAGCCCGAATCTAAAGAGCCAGAGGGTTACTAACAATGATTGCTGAATTAGGTCAAGTTTCATTAGCGTTAGCTTTGGCATTTTCCGTGTTGCTAGCGGGGTATCCGCTGTGGGGCGCGTGGAAAGGTCACAGCGGAGCTATGTTGTTGGCGCGACCCCTAGCTTACGGTCAGTTTTTGTTTACTGCGGTAGCCTATGCAGCGTTAACTTGGGGTTTTGTGGTTAACGATTTTACTATCGCTTATGTGGCGCATAACTCGAATACCGCGCTGCCCCTGATGTATCGTATTACTGCGGTGTGGGGCTCGCACGAAGGCTCATTTTTACTGTGGATGCTGATGCAAGCGGGCTGGATAGCTGCGGTGGCAATGTTCTCGCGGCGCATGCCGTTAACCATGATGGCGCGCGTGTTGGCCATTTTGGGGTTGATCAGCATTGGCTTTTACCTGTTCATGATGAGCGTATCGAATCCGTTCGATCGAGCGCTTCCTTTAATTCCCGTGGATGGTCGCGATTTAAATCCGCTGCTGCAAGATCCTGGGATGATTATTCATCCACCGTTGCTGTACATGGGTTACGTTGGTTTCTCGGTGGCTTTTGCCTTTGCCATTGCGGCACTCATCAGCGGTAAATTAGATGCCTCATGGGCGCGTTGGTCGCGACCTTGGGCTACCGCAGCTTGGTGTTTCTTAACCTTGGGTATTGCTATCGGCAGCTGGTGGGCTTATTACGAGCTTGGTTGGGGCGGCTGGTGGTTCTGGGATCCGGTCGAGAATGCCAGTTTTATGCCTTGGTTGGTTGGTACTGCCTTGATTCATAGTTTGGCAGTGACAGAAAAGCGCGGTGCCTTTAAGTCTTGGACCGTGTTACTCGCTATTTCCGCCTTTAGTTTAAGCTTGCTCGGCACCTTCTTGGTGCGCTCTGGGGTGATCGTATCGGTGCATGCTTTTGCCACCGACCCTGCTCGAGGTCTCTTTATTTTAGGCTTACTGGCGATAGTGATTGGCGGCTCGCTGCTGCTGTTTGCCTTACGTGCTGGGGCTGTAAATAGCACCACCAAATACGACGTTAACTCGCGTGAAGTGATGCTGCTAGGCAACAACATCTTGTTAGTAGCAGCTACCGCTGTGGTGCTGATCGGGACCTTACTGCCACTGGTGCACAAAGAGCTCGGTTTAGGCTCGATTTCAATCGGTGAACCCTTCTTTAATCAGATGTTCACTTATTTGATTGTACCTTTCGTGGTGTTTATGGGCTTAGGGCCATTGATGCGCTGGCGTCGCCAAGAGCTGCAACCCTTGTTAGGTAGTTTGGGTTTGGCCTTAGTATTGGCATTAGCGTTGGGCTATGTGATTCCGTGGGTGGTGGCTGATCAAGTGATGGCCATGACGGTACTAGGGTTAGTGTTAAGCTTATGGATTGTGTTGACCTTGGTGGCTGAATTACGTCAGCGGGTGCAGCAACGTGGCCAAGGCTTAGCGAGTCTTACCAAGTTAGGTCGCAGTCACTGGGGCATGGTGCTTGGCCACTTAGGCTTTGCCATTACTATTGTGGGGATTGCTGCGGTGAGCCAATACGAGATTGAGCGCGATGTACGGTTGGCACCAGGTGATCAGGTTGAGGTGGCTGGATACACCTTCCGCTTTGATTTGTTGAGCGAACAACCGGGCCCGAACTACACTACCGACCATGCAGAGTTCAGTATTTTGCGCGATGGTAAGCTGGTCAGTGAGCTGGTGACTGAAAAACGTTTCTACACCGTGCAAAAAATGAGCATGACCGAAGTTGGCCTCGATGCTGGTTTCTTGCGTGACTTGTACGTGGCCTTAGGCGAGCCACTAGGTGATGAGGCTAGCCCCGATGCTTGGGCCGTACGGATTTATGTGAAACCTATGGTTCGTTGGATCTGGCTAGGGGCCATTCTAATGGCCTTAGGCGGTGCTTTAGCGATGAGTGATAAACGTTATCGGGCCAGCCGCAAACAGCCGGCTCAAGGAGTTGCTCATGGCTGAAGCTCAAACATCTAAGTCGTCGCTACGCTGGTTGGTGTTAGCGTTACCGCTGGTAGCGTTTTTAGCCCTGACCGTGTTTTTGTTAAGGGGCTTGTTTTCAGACCCCACCGAGTTGAGTTCGGCCTTGGTGGGCAAACCTGTGCCGGCCTTTAGCTTGCCGGATATTTACGATACCTCAACGGAGCATACCGAGGCAGTCCTAAAAACCGGCGAGCCTCTGTTGTTAAACGTGTGGGCTACTTGGTGTCCAACCTGTCGAGCTGAACATGCCTTTTTGAATGAGCTAGCAGCGCAGGGTATTCCGATTGTGGGGTTAAATTACAAAGACGATTCGCGTGCTAAAGCAGTGAATTGGCTCAATACCTTAGGCGATCCTTACGTGGTTAACCTGTTTGATGAGCGGGGCATGGTCGCCATTGATTTCGGCGTGTATGGTGCGCCAGAAACCTTTTTGATTAATCATAAAGGCGAGGTGGTGTATCGCCACGTTGGCGATGTTAATGCTCGCAATTGGAGTCAGTTGTTGGCACCGATGTTCCAGCAGTTACAGCAACAGGCCAAAGCTGCAGCGGGCGAACGAGGAGGTGAGCAATCATGACCACAGGCACATTATCCATTCCACCGCACAGCTCGTGGCGACAGCTGTTCAGTAGCCTGTTCGTAAGCTTCAGCTTGGTGCTCGTGTTAGCTCTTAGTAGTCAAGCTCAGGCGCAGGTGAGTTTAGAGCAATATAAATTTGACGACCCGGCGCAAGAAAGTTTGTTTAGAGAACTAATTAACGAGCTGCGCTGCCCTAAATGTCAGAACCAAACCATTGCTGACTCAGATGCTCCGCTGGCCAAAGATTTGCGCGACCGCACTTATTTGATGGTGAAAGACGGTGCCACTAAGCAGCAGGTGGTAGATTACATGGTGGCAAGATACGGTGATTTTGCCTACTATCGGCCGCCGGTGCGCACCAGTACCTTGGTGCTTTGGTTAGGGCCGTTGGCAGTGGTGCTAGTAGGCGCAGCAGTGGTCTTGTGGCGCGTACGTTCAGGCTCTGAAGAAGCCCAATTAAGTGACGCAGAATTAGCCCAGTTGGCGCGTCTGCAAACCGAGAAGCAGGATAAATCAGAATGATTGCTCATATAGCGATGATCTTGGCCGTGGTAACGGCGGGCGGCTTATTTTTAATGGTGACCGGGCGGCGCCAACGCGAACAGCAGCGCACCCGTTTGGATGTTAATCGCGAACTCTATCAACAACGCAAATTAGAGTTGGTGGCCGAGCGCGATGACGGCTTGCTCACGATGGAGGCGTTTGCCCGTGCTAATGATGAGTTAGACAAGCGCTTTGTTACCGAAAACAGCGAGTTAGAACAAGTGGCCGACCGCCAGATGGGCAACGCCGTGTGGGTACCTGCGGTGGTGGTGATGGTGGCTGCGGTGGTCCTTTATTTTACCTTTGGTAGCTGGCAGTTGCAGCGCCAAGCGGATGAGGCCTTAGCGGCGTTGCCTGACTTAGGTCGTAAAGTGATGTCGGATCAGTCGGCGCAAACCACCCGCGAAGAACTTGAAATCTTTGCATTAGGTTTACGTCAGCGCCTCGGCCAAACGCCCGATGATAATGGTATGGTGTGGCAAATTTATGCGCGGGTGATGACTCAGTTAGGGCAGGCTGAGCAAGCGGTGGATGCCTTTGAAAAAGCCCTCGCGATTAACCCGAGCAATCAGCAGGCTCAGTTAGGTTACGCTCAGCTGTTAGTAAACTTTGGCGAAGAACAATATTTAGCCCAAGCAGCACAATTGTTGGTGCAAGTGTTGCAACAAGATCCCACGCAACAAGAAGCTTTGTCATTGTTGGGCCTGATTGCTTATCAACGCGGTGACTGGCAGCAAGCACAAACGGCGTGGCAATTGTTGCAAGACCAAATTGCCCCGGCGGATGAGCGCTATGCAGCCATTCAACAAGCACTGGACGATGTCGAACAGCGTTTAGTGGCGGCGGAGGCTAGTTTGAGTGTTACTGTCACTTTGGCGCCTGAGTTGCAAGATCAAGTGCCAGCGGGTGGCACCTTGTTCGTCTACATTACCGATCCTGATGGTAGTAGAATGCCGGCGGCTGCAGTACGTCAGCCAGTAGCGAACTTTCCGATAACGATTGAGCTATCGGATGCCAATGCCATGTTGCCGGAATTTGTGATGAGCGGATTGAACCGTTGGCAGGTAATGGCACGTATATCAAGCGATGAGCAGATTGAAGCTGCACCTGGTGATTTAGATGCCGAGCCGCTGGTATTAGAAGCTGGTTCTGCTACGTCAGTGCAGCTAGAAATTACCAAGATAGTGAACGATTAACTCGTTAAAACCAACAACATTGAGGTGATGGTGAAGAAGTACTTACTGATTGTATTGGCGGGATTAACCTTAGCAGGCTGCGCTAGCACGCCCGAAGACGAGTGGGCCGACCCACGCGATCCCTTTGAAGATTTTAACCGCGACATGTGGGATTTTAACGAGCAGCTAGATGAAGCTATTCTGTGGCCAGCCGCCAAAGCTTATGGTGAAATTCCGCAGCCGGTCCGAACCGGCTTACGCAACGTTGCCGATAACCTTGGTGAAGTGTCGTGGTTTGTGAATAATCTGCTGCAAGGTAAAGTGATGGATGCCGGTAGTACCTTTTGGCGCTTCTCGATTAACAGTACTGTGGGTGTGTTAGGTATTTTTGATGTTGCCACGCCACTCGGGATTGAGGCAAAAGAAGAAAGCTTTGGCGAGACGCTAGCGAGCTGGGGTGTTACGGAAGGCCCTTATGTGATGTTGCCAGGTTTAGGTCCGACCGTGCCTATCGATCGCGGCGGTGACGTGGTGGATGGCATGTACTTTCCGATTGATAACTTAAATGGCCCTACCAGCATCGCGCGATTACTGGTGAAGGCACTAGATACGCGGTTACGCCTGCAAGAACAACAAGCGCTGATGGAGAACTCGTTAGACCCTTACGGGTTTGTAAAAGAGGCGTATTTTCAAAATTGGCAGCATAAGGTTTATGATGGTAACCCACCGCAAACCGAAGCGGATGAGCTGGACGACGACTTTTACGACCAGTTTTAAGCAACCATTCAGCCCAGAAGCCTTGCAACATGCAAGGCTTCTGCGTTATAAAAGCCCGTCACAGTTACGTTCTGTATAACTATAACTATATTTAACCGAGGAATTTGTATGAGCCAGGCGCCTTCAAAGTCAGAACTTTGGGGTCACCCCAAGGGACTGTACGTGCTTTTTACTGCCGAAATGTGGGAACGTTTTTCCTACTACGGCATGCGTGCCCTTTTAGTGTTAACTCTCGTAGCAGCTACTGAAGCCGCAAACCCAGGTTTTGGCATGAGCGATGCTGAAGCTTTATCTTTGTACGGTACCTATACGGCGCTGGTTTATTTCACCCCCTTGATTGGTGGTTGGTTGGCCGATAACTACTTAGGCCAACGCAACTCGATTTTACTTGGTGGTATTTTAATGGCCGCAGCGCAATTTACGCTGTTTGCCGCCACACCTCACAGCCTCGACTTGTTTTATATAGGTTTGGGTATCTTGATTGCCGGTAACGGTCTGTTCAAGCCGAATATTTCTACCATCGTTGGCGATTTGTACAGCCAAGGTGATGCGCGTCGGGATAGTGCGTTCTCAATTTTCTATATGGGGATTAACTTAGGTGCTTTCTTAGCGCCATTGGTAACCTCTACTTTGGGTGAAAGCCCAGACTACGGCTGGCGTTGGGGTTATTTTGCCGCTGGCGTAGGGATGACCTTAGCAGTCGTTACCCAAGGCCTCTTCTTTCAACGTTACTTGGGCGACATCGGTAAAGTCCCTGGCGCTAAACGTGACCGCGAAGCTTCGGGCGGTGTGAAAAAGCCACTGAGCAAAGTAGAGCACGACCGTTTGCGCGTGATTTTATTCCTGTTTGTGTTTGTGACCGTGTTCTGGTTAGCGTTTGAGCAAGCCGGCGGTTTGATGAACATCTACGCCGATCGCTACACCGACCGTAGCTTTGGTGACAGCATTATTCCGGCGGGTTACTTCCAATCACTTAACCCGTTATTTATTTTGATCTTTGCGCCTATCTTCTCGGTGTTGTGGGTATGGTTGCATAAGAAAGATAAGAGCCCGGATGCACCGATTAAGATCTTTGCAGGTTTGGTGCTGACGTCAATTGGTTTTATTTTCTTGATCCTTGGCTTATTTGAAATTCAAGTCACCGGTCAAGCCAACATGATGTGGTTGGTACTGGCCTACTTATTCCATACCTTGGGTGAGCTATGTATTTCACCGGTAGGCTTGTCGTTAATGACTAAACTAGCCCCACTGCGCTTAGCTAGCTTGGTGATGGGGGTGTGGTTCTTGATGCCGGCTATTGCTAATTATTTAGCGGGTATGGTGGGTGCCTTCAGTGAGAACGCCGATAAGTACGATTTCTCAATCAACCTAGCGCAATCGATTGGCCTAGAAGCTCAATATTCTGGTCTGTTGGTGGTGTTTGGTGGGGTTGCCGTAGGCTTGTTGGTGTTCGCAGTTATCTTATGGGCTATTTCTGGCATGCTAGTGAACTGGATGCATGGTGCCGAAAAAGCTCAAGCCGCGCCGGCCGATTTAGCCGAAGGCGTTGAACAAGAGTTACAAGCAGTTGCCGAACATGAAGGTTTAGGCGAACAATCTAAAAAATAAGGACGCAATACCATGGTGAAAAAAGTCGTTATCCCGGTAGCAGGGCTAGGAACACGCATGCTGCCAGCTACCAAGGCCATTCCGAAAGAAATGTTGCCCTTGGTAGATCGACCGTTGATTCAGTTTATTGTAGAGGAGTGTGCTGCGGCAGGCTTAACGGATATCATCTTGGTGACCCATTCGAGCAAAAATTCGATTGAGAACCACTTTGATACCAGCTTTGAACTTGAAGCAACGCTTGAGCAACGGGTTAAACGACAGCTGCTGGCGGAGGTACAAGCTATATGTCCGCCAGGAGTCACCATCATGCATGTCCGCCAAGGCGTTGCCAAAGGTCTTGGCCATGCGGTGTTGTGTGCGCGTCCATTAATTGATGACCAGCCGTTTGCGGTGGTGCTGCCGGATGTTTTGGTGGATGCCCAAAGCTGTGATTTAAAACGCGATAACTTAGCCGAGATGATGCGTAACTTTAACGCCACGGGTGCAGCCCAAGTGATGGTAGAAAAAGTACCGCACGAGCTTACCAATCAGTACGGTATTGCTGATTTAAATGGTGCAGAATTAGCGCCCGGTGAGCAGGTTGCGATTAAGCAATTGGTAGAAAAGCCGCCGGTGGATGAAGCACCGTCGGATTTAGCCGTGGTGGGGCGTTACGTGTTCCCAGCGGCACTTTGGAGTCTGTTAGAGAAAACTCCAGTGGGCGCTGGCAATGAAATTCAGTTAACCGATGCCATGGCCATGTTGCTCGAGCAACAACCAGTAAATGCGTACTACATGAAAGGCCGCAGCCATGATTGTGGTAACAAGCTAGGTTATGCCCAGGCCTTTGTTGAACATGCTTTGCGTCATCCGGCGTTAGGCGACGACATGCGTGCTTGGCTGAAAACTATCGTGTAAATGGTGCAGCCACAGTAACGAGGATTACTGTGGCTGTTTCTTATAGATGACCGCTGCTGCTAATTGGTAGCGTATAAAAGCGTACCCCCAAAGATTCAGCGCTAGCCGGCTTTAATTGTTTGAGCAGGGTTAGCACGCGCTGTTTTTCTGGCTCAGTTACCATCACTTCTAGTCGTAACATACGGCGATATCCAACCACCTGTTCTAACCTATCTAGTTGACTATTCTGGCGGCTATGGCCATCAATTTCGGCGAGTGAAAAGCCACTGAGTTGCTCATCAGCTAGCAATACATCGACTACATGGGCGCGCAGTTTAGCCGGAAAAATCACGTGCAGTAGTTCATACTCGGACATGGCGACCTCGCAATAGCTTGTACATTAATGGAAGAATAAATAAGGTGGTAAAAGTAGCGGTAACCAAGCCACCAATTACGACAATCGCTAGCGGGCGTTGAATTTCTGCGCCAGGGCCAGTGGCCAAAGCTAAAGGGAGGAGACCCAGCATCGCTGTGGTCGCAGTCATCAGGATGGCGCGTAAACGATCACTGGCGCCAACGATCACCAATTGTTCTAACTGTTCATGTTGATGTTCTATCGCTTGAAAGTGAGTTAGCATGACCACACCGTTGAGTACAGCTACCCCTAATAAGGCAATAAAGCCCACCGAAGCTGGCACCGACAAATATTCGCCGGTGATAAATAATGCCAGCACACCGCCCATCAGAGCGAAGGGAATATTGGCGAAGACCAGTCCCGCTACGGCCAAAGATCGGAAGGTGGCGAATAGAATGAGTCCAATAACTAAAAGAACGACAGGGACAATCGTCAGCAGGTTATTGGTTGCTCTTGCTTGATTCTCAAATTCACCGCCAAAGTTAAGATAATACCCACTAGGTAGCTGTAACTCACTCGTGAGTTGTTGCTGTAGTTCTTCAACAAAACTAACCACGTCACGGCCGCTAACATTGGTGGTGACGACCGCAAAGCGACTGCTGTTTTCTCGCTCAATGAGGCTCGGGCCTTCGTCACTACTTATGGTTGCGAGGGCACTTAACGGCGCCCAGTTGCCGTCAGGTAAGCTGACAGGCAAGTCTTTTAATTGCTGTAAGTAACTCAGCTTGCTGCTGTCACTAGCGGCAAAGACTAACGGTGTTTTAATGCGGCCATGAATAACGTCACCCACGTGCAGACCATCAACAAACAATCGAATAAGACGTGACAGTTCTGCCGTAGTGAGATGGTAGCGCGCCGCAACATCAGGGCGTAATCGAATGTTGATGTATTCGCCCCCGTCAATCAAGGTTGTTTGTACATCGACGCTCCCGGCCACGCCAGTAGTTATCTCAGCGATCTTCTGGGCCGTGCTACTAAGAGTGCTAATGTCGTCACCAAACACCTTGATAGCTACATCGCCAGAGCTACCGGTAAGCATTTCAGCGACCCGCATTTGAATGGGTTGAGTGAAATTAAAGTTTATTCCTGGGTAGTCTAGGAGTACCTTCCGAATGGCATCAATCAATGCAGCTTTGTCACTCACTTGCCAGGTGTCACGCGGCTGTAACTGAATAAACATATCGGTTTCGTTGAGTCCCATCGCATCCATACCTAATTCATCTGAACCAATGCGAGCAACGATTTGCTTAATTTCTGGGATGTCAGCGAGTAGTCTTTGTTCTAATTGTGCATCTAAGGCCAAAGATTCAGTTAAGTTAATGCTGGGATGCTTTTCTAGCTGCACAATGAGATCGCCTTCATCCATCACAGGCATAAAGGTTTTACCCGTAAAACTGATAGCTACTGCTGCCACTGCCAGTAGTCCTACGGCGCTGATAAGCCATGCAGCAGGACGTTGGATAACTCGTGCAAGTAGGCGTTGATAATGCGCTATAAGCCATTGGATTAGGTGTGGGGTAGGTTTAGGCTTAGCGCTGATTAAGGTAACCGCCAACACTGGAATAACTGTTAATGCCACTAGCATGGAGGCTAGCATCGCAAAGACAATAGTTTGCGCGACGGGGGAAAACAGCTTGCCCTCTAGACCACTCAGAAACAAAAGTGGTGCGAACACGATAATCACTATAGCGGTACCTGAAATCACCGGCTGCGCCACGGCCAGAGTGGCCCGATAGATTCGATGAGCGCGCGGTAAATAGGCCTGTTTCTGACTTTGTGTGACGATGTTTTCAACAACGACCACAGCAGCATCTACCAGCATACCGATGGCAATAACAATGCCACCAAGACTCATGAGGTTAGCCGTAAGACCTACTTGGTCCATAGCTAAAAAGGTGATGGCTACGGCCAGTGGAATGGATAAGGCGACCACTAAAGCGGCGCGAACATCGGCTAAAAAGATGAAGAGAATTAAAATAACAAGTAGCACTGCAGCAAGTAGTGCTTCGATGATGGTGCTCACGGCAGTACTAATAAGATCCGCACGGTCGTAGAAGACATTAAGTTCGCTACCGGCCGGCAGGGTTGGCTCAAGTTGAGCCAGTTGGGCTTTAACAGCAGCAACTACCTCGTTCGTATTAGTATCTTTTAAGGCAATGATCATGGCTTGCGCCGTTTCTTCACCGTTATGGGTTACGCCACCAAAGCGCGGCAGGTAACCGTTGCTGATCTCGCCTAATTGCGCCAAGGTGATAGTTTCGCCCGTTGCCGTGGGGAGTTTCAGTTGCGCCAGGTCATATTGGTCAGCGAGTTTGCCTTCGGTACGCAGGATGAGACTGGTGGAGCCGTTATCGATGCGTCCCACGCTACCATTTAGATGATTTTGTTGCAGCCACTCAACCAGTTGCGCTAGGGATATTCCGGCTTGCTGGAGACGACCTAGATCAGGGGTGAATTGCAGCGTTGTAACAAAGCCGCCCATAGTGGTGACCTCGGCTACCCCAGACACGGTACGCAACAACGGCCGTACTTGCCAATCTAGCAGGTGCCGACGTTCGGCTAAGGTTAAATTGGGATTGCTGTAACTCAGCATAAAGATTTCACTAAGTGGGGTGCTCATTGGGGCTAAGCCACCATCAATGCCTTCGGGTAAGCTGCCCCAGACGCCGCTGAGGCGCTCGCTTACTTGTTGCCGAGCCCAGTAGATATCCACACCTTCTGCGAAATCAATGGTGATAGAAGTGATGCCATACTTGGTGGTGGAGCGCAAAATCGCCTGATTTGGAATACCTAGTAGTTCGGTTTCGATAGGTTGCGTGATTTGCGCTTCGATTTCTGCGGCGGTCATGCCCGGCGCACGAATAATGAGCTTGGCTTGGGTTGGAGAAATATCTGGGAAGGCGTCAATCGGCAGGCGCTGCCAAGCCTGCACCGCTAGCGCCAAGACAAGGGCGGTAAGAGCTAAGATAAACACCCGTTGAGTGAGCACAAAACGCAGAATGGCTGCCATCTATTACTCTCCCCCTAGCCCAATAAAGTGGCCGTAAACAGCGCCTACGGATTGCTGTAACACTTGGCTGTTAGGTGCTAGTTGGGTACTGGTGATCTGTAAGTAAGCTGCACCGTTGGCCGTGTTCATCGCTTGCTTACCAATAATGTCGACCGGTACTAGCACCAATGCTTGCTGCACTAATTGCCACACATAGGTTTGCTGTTGATGCCGGATGATACTACTGGCGGGTACGTTAAACACCGTCTGTTGATAATGCGGCGTAACGCTTAGCTGGCTGCCTAGCGGCGCTTGACAGTGAGCGGGTAAATCGGTGAGCGGAATGCTCCACCAGGTTTGGGTAAACCCCTGACTGGTTTGCTCGACATAATCGATCGCTAGTTCGCATTGCTGCCAGCTGACACTGGTTGGTTGCTTACTAAAGGTGGCCAGTTGTCCGCGTAATCTTGATGTTGCCGCAGCACTGACACTAAATAGTATCGTTTGGTTGGCGACAATGTCTATGTGTCCCGCTTGCGGAGCCGCTAAGGTGATGCTGTTGTTTGCCTTATTGATTTGAACAATATGCTGGTAAAAATGGTCGAGGTGCTCAAATGCTAACAGCGTGCTGTGGTAAGCCGCGCTGATCTCCTGCCACTGGGCGGCACTGATGGCTTGCTTTTGAAACAGCTGTTGATTGCTCTGATAGCGCTGCGCTACCACCTCTAGCTGCTGTTGTTGTGCTTTGTATTCAGTAAGAAAATGTTCGACGGCATCGCCACTTAATTGCACTACCGGTTGTTTATGGGTTACCTGTTGCCCTTGCTGCACTAGCCATTGCTGTTGTGATACTTCGAGCATATTGGCAACGGGATAACCACTTTGCACAAAGTTAGTAACTCGTGCGGTAAGCGCGGCGCCGGTATAGTGAGATTGGGGCGTCACCTGGTGATAACTTAAAGAGAGCTGTCCGAGTTCGCTAAGCTCAACTTGGTCTGCCGCTACCTGACTTGTGGTGGTGACAGCCAGAAGCAGCACGGAAACGCGGCACAGCTTTAGGCAAGCAGCTTGCTGGTGTTGATAACCCTGATTATTGAATCGATTGATAAGGCTCATAAGGGTACTCCTGCTGCTTGTTGAAGTTGGGCATAGGCTTGTTGGATTTGTTGTTTGAGTAACTGCACTTGGCGTTGCTCGGCAAATAACTGTTGCAACCTTTGTTGTGCGATATCTGGATTGATCTCTTGCCGCTGCAACAACAGAAGCAGCGCAGATTGGGCCTGCTGGCGCAACTGTTGATGTGGTTGGAGCATTTGATATTGCGCCTCTAACAGGCTTAGCTGGGCTTGTGCTTGCTGATACTGCTGGATGATCTGCTGACGACTTTGTTGATAGTCTTGTAGCCATTGTTGCTGACTTATCTGATAATTGCTTTGTTCGGTTTGGCTCAGTTGCGCCCCCAACGACAGCGGAATATCGAGCTGTAAGCCAATTTGATTTTCTGAGATGCCGGCAGTATCTATCCGTTTGAAGCGGGTGGTGACCTGCCATGGGGTATTACCGCTGAGATTTTGTTGCTGTTGTAAGTAGAGTTGTTGCTCGTGCAATTGTAGTAACGCCAACTGCGGATGCTGTTGCCATGCTGCAGCGTCGAGTTTAGTGGGGTTGGCATCTGCTAAGTTAGTTGGAATTTGGCGGGTGCCAGTGAGTTCCATAAGCTGTTGCTCAGCGGCTTGCTGATGTTGTTGGTGCTCTAACTGCAACATAGCTAATTGAGTTTGTGCCTGCTGCAATCCGTAGCGAAAATAGGTATCAGCCTCGGTGGTTTCAGCTTGCTGTTGCAATGGTGCCATTAAGCCCTGATAGGTTTGTAGTTGTTGCTGTAACAGCTGCTGCTGTTGTTGATGCTGAGCAATGGTCCAAACTAAGTTGCGTACTTGGCCACTGGCGTACCAGCGGCGTAGTTTTAGCAGCTGCTGCTGATAGTGCTGTGCTATCGACTGCCATTGCTGGTTCAGTTGGTGGCCACTCGGACTTGTAAGAGGCAATGACAGAGCCAGTTCAAGTTCATCGGTTCCTTGGTCGGCTTGGCTTTTCAGGGCCGCTATACTTACCGTAGGTGCCGCTGCTAGCCAACTAGATACCCAGGTTTCGGGACGTTGCACTAGATCCGTTTGCAGCCTGGCTTCAGCGGCGTCGGTTAAGCTACTTAAGCTAGTGTTAGCGGGTGTTTGAGCATGTGCTGTTGGGCTGAGCAAAAGCAGGTTTAGCAGCAATAGACTGATGGCTAAATCGCGCTTACCCCATGCAGGTAAATTGAGATGTTGTTGAACAAAGTTGTCGATCCACACGATAAAGCTCCTTATTACTGCAACTAGCAGTAACACTCTATGAGGGCTTGCTTAAGGAAGTCTTAAGAAAGCTTAAGCTTTGTGTGGGAATTATGCCAAGTTTGCGATAATTTGCGCTAAATCAATTCTTTTATTAGCAACTGATAAAGCATGCGGGCACAAGGGCCGGTGGTATCGCCTTTGGGTAAGGTGAGGTACATCGAGCCGCTGCGCTTGCTGCTACCAGCTAGGGTTAAGAAGCACAGGTTGTCAGCATAGCGGGTAACGTGAGGTGGCAACCAACTAAAACCTAAGCCATTTTGCACCAGCTGTAGTGATTCGTTAAAGTGATTCACCGTCCAGCGTTGTTCAGACTTAAGCCAGCCCTCTACTTCTATCGGCTTTTTGGCCGTATCACGAATCACGATTTGTAAATGTTGACTCAACTCATCGGCACTAATGGGGCCTGGCTGTTGGGCCAGTGGATGCTCTTTGCTCACCACCAAATCTAGGCGATAGCCGCTGATGGGCTCGCCCACATGACCTTTGGGGAGTTGGTGGGTGATCACAATATCTGCGCTTTGGTCTAAAATATGTTCAATGGAGCCGGTTAATACCGTGTCTTCAATGACTAAGCGAGTGCCCCGACTGAGTTGTTGAAACTCATGCAGCACAGGCACCAGTAGCTGGCGGTCAAAGACCATTTCTACGGCCAAAGTGATTTTAGTTTCCCAGCCCTGCTTGAGGTTCACCGCTAACTGTTCGAGTTCAGTTACTAGGCTAGTGAGCTGGCGTGAGCGGCGCACCATGGTTTCGCCGATGGGCGTGAGCTGAGCCTTACGGCCCACCACTTCGAGCAGTTCAACTTCGAGCGTATCTTGCAGTTTAGCCACCGCATGATTGAGCGAGCTTTGGCTTTTATTCAAGACTTGCGCGGCATGAGCGTAGCCGCCATGGTCCACTACGGCCTGTAAAATACGCCATTGTTCAAGTGTGGTTTTGGGGCGGTAGGGCGTACTCATGCAATCTCCAACGGGATGATTCGGCTAGGTGTTAGCAATAATAACGGCTCGCAGGGGGGCTGGATAGCCCTCGATGGTTTTGCTGGTATCGTGCGGATCTAAAAAATCTACTAACGACTGACCAGGCATCCATTCGGTGGCACGTTGCTCAGCTAAGCTGGTGACGTTTTCATCCACCACGCGGGCGTTTTTAAAGCCACAGCGTTCAAGCCAATGTAACAAGGCTTTGGTACTAGGAATAAACCAGACGTTGCGCATCTTGGCATAGGTTTCACCCGGTACTAAAACGGTCTGCTCATCACCTGCCACTACCAGCGTTTCTAACACTAACTGGCCACCTGGCTTGAGCTGGGCTTTAAGTTGGGTGAGAAAATCAATGGGCGAGCGCCGATGGTAAAGCACGCCCATGCTAAAGACGGTGTCAAAGGCTTTTAGTTCGGGCATATCTTCTATGCCCAGCGGGAACCAGTGTGCGCGTGCTTGTAGGTCAGTCGGCATAAAGCTGCGCACCGCCATAAACTGCGCCATAAATAGCTGGCCGGGGTCGATGCCCCAGACTTGCTCGGCGCCGCTTTCAAGCATGCGCCAGAGGTGATAACCACTGCCACAACCCACATCAAGCACCTGTTGCCCGCTTAAATCACCGATATGGGGTGCCACTCGTTGCCATTTAAAATCTGAGCGCCATTCGGTATCTATCTGCACCCCATGTAAATTGAACGGGCCCTTGCGCCATGGGGTAAGTTGCATCAGTAGCCCTTTGATGCGTTGCTGTTGGCCGTCGCTGATGCTGTCATTCAGGACGCTCACAGTGGCGCCCAAAGCTACCGCTGTAGGTTCAAGCTGTGGCAATTGTGCGACACAGCGTAACCATTTGGGTAACTCGCCATGTTGTTGCTGTTGCTGCCACTGTTGAAGTTGCGCGGGGAGGCTCGTTAACCAATGTGCCAACGGCGATTGGGCGACAGCGATTAAATCCTTGGTAAATAAAGTCATGATATCCCTTGAGCGTAGGTTAAGCGGCGGTGACTATTTAACAGCAATCAGTGCGGCAAAATTGTAACACTGAAACCACACTTGCGATTGGCTAAAGCCAACCTGCTGTAATCGCTGATGGTGAGTTTCTAAGGTATCAATGCGCATCACATTTTCGATGGCCGCACGTTTTTGTGCTATTTCGAGTTCACTGTAGCCGTTGGCGCGTTTAAATTCATGGTGAATATCTACCAACAGCTCGTTCATGCTGGGGCTATTGCTGCGAAATTTTTCACTGAGTAACAGCGCTCCGCCCGGTTTCAGGCTGTCATAGATGCGCTGTAACAAAGGCTGGCGCTGCTCTGGTGGCACGAACTGTAGGGTAAAGTTCATGGTGACGACCGAGGCATCCGACAACTCACTGTCGAGAATATCTTCACAGCGAATGCTGACCGGAACCGTGCTACGATAGCCTTGTAAATGCAGCTGGCAGCGTTCAACCATAGCGCTGGAGTTATCAATACCAATAATCTGCACTTGCTCTAAGTGGCTTACGTGCTGGCGCATGGCTAAGGTTGCCGCACCTAACGAACAGCCCAAATCGTAAAGGTTACTATGGCTTTGGGCGAAACGTTTGGTTAACTGGCCAATACCTTGCAGAATACTTTGATAGCCAGGTACCGAACGGTTAATCATGTCTGGAAACACTTCAACCACGTTTTGGTCGAAGACAAAATCACTGACTTGCGGTAAAGGTTCGGCAAAGATGGCGTCTTTTTTGCTCATGCTGATAACTCGGGCTGGCGTTTAACATGGCCGCTATTTTAGCGCATGCAGGTGCTAAACTAAATTTTTTCTCAAAAGCGGGCTAGTTGCTGACAATCAGCGCCAGTCCGTTATAATGTGCAGCTTTGTAATTTCTTAATTTGTGGTAGGGACAAACCCATGCGTAGCCATTATTGTGGACAGCTAGAAACAAGCTTAGTAGACCAACCTGTAACCCTTTGTGGATGGGTCAATAAACGCCGTGATTTAGGCGGTTTGATTTTTATCGATATGCGTGATCGCACGGGCTTAGTGCAAGTGGTGTTTGACCCGGATCAACAAGCGCTGTTTGAAACTGCGAATAAGCTTCGGCAAGAGTTTTGTATTCGTTTAACCGGCACGGTGCGGGCGCGTCCTGACAGCCAAATCAATAGATCAATGGCCACGGGTGCGGTAGAAGTGATGGCTACTGAACTGGAAATCATCAGCCGAGCAGAGCCACTGCCGATTGATTTTAACCAGCAGGTAAGCGAAGAGCAGCGCTTACGCTATCGTTATCTCGACTTACGCCGTCCGAACATGAGCCACAACTTACAATTTCGGGCTAAAGTGACCAGTGCGGTGCGCCGTTTTTTAGACGATAACGGCTTTTTGGATATAGAAACACCTATGCTAACTCGTGCCACGCCTGAGGGCGCGCGCGATTATTTGGTGCCGAGCCGTACCCATAAAGGCAAATTCTTCGCGCTGCCACAATCCCCGCAGCTGTTTAAGCAACTGCTGATGATGTCGGGTTTTGACCGCTACTATCAAATCGTGAAATGTTTCCGCGATGAAGATTTGCGTGCCGACCGTCAGCCTGAATTTACCCAAATTGATATTGAAACCTCGTTTATGAGCGCTGACCAAGTGATGGCGGTGACCGAACAGATGGTACGCGGCTTATTCCAGCAGATGTTGGATGTGGATTTAGGTGAGTTTCCACGGATGACTTGGCATGAAGCGATGCGTCGCTTTGGTAGCGACAAGCCTGATCTGCGTAACCCGCTGGAGTTGGTTGATGTTGCTGATGTGCTGCAAGAGGTTGAATTTAAAGTGTTCTCTGGCCCAGCTAATGATCCTAAAGGGCGCGTGGCTGCGTTAAAAGTGCCCGGTAAAGCAGATGCTATCTCACGTAAAGCCATTGATGAATACACCAACTTCGTGGGTATTTATGGAGCTAAAGGCTTAGCTTGGATGAAGATTAACGACCTAGCGGCCGGCCGTGAAGGCGTGCAGTCACCGGTGTTGAAGTTTATTCCTGATGCTGCTTTAACTGCGATTTTAGAGCGTACCGCAGCAGCCAATGGCGATATTATTTTCTTTGGTGCGGACAAAGCGAGCGTGGTGGCTGAAGCCATGGGCGCATTACGCTTAAAAGTAGGCCAAGATTTTGATCTGGTCAGTGATGAGTGGCGCCCGTTATGGGTGGTTGACTTCCCCATGTTTGAAGAAGCCGATGGACGCCTTTATGCGATTCATCATCCTTTTACTGCGCCAGTGAATGTCACCGCAGAAGAACTCAAAGCAAACCCAGAAGCGGCGCTGTCTAATGCCTACGATATGGTGTTGAATGGCGTTGAAGTAGGTGGTGGCTCGGTGCGTATTCATAACAATGATATGCAGCAAGCGGCGTTCGAAATCTTAGGCATTGGTAAAGCTGAAGCACAAGAAAAATTTGGCTTTTTACTCGAGGCACTTAAGTACGGTACGCCACCCCATGCGGGCTTAGCCTTTGGTTTGGACCGCTTGGTGATGTTGATGGTGGGCGCAAGCTCCATTCGTGAAGTGATTGCCTTTCCGAAAACGACCACGGCGGCTTGTGTGCTCACTGATGCCCCAGGTGTCGCTAACCCGGAAGCCTTGGCAGAGTTACATGTTGCTGTTACGGTAAAGGACAGCTAAGTTAACGTCAGACAAGTCACAGGAGCGAATCATGGCGATTATTCTGGGCATTGACCCGGGGTCTCGGTTAACGGGATATGGCCTGATTCGCCAATCTGGGCAACGGGTAAGCTATTTAGGTAGCGGCTGCATTAATGTGATGCGCAGTCTCAAAAGTAACAGCGAACCTTGTTTGGCGGATAAATTAAAGGTGATTCATGATGGCGTCTGTGAGCTGATTACTCAGTTTCAGCCGACCGAGTTCGCCATTGAACAAGTGTTTATGGCACGCAACCCTGATTCAGCCTTAAAACTTGGCCAAGCCCGTGGCGCTGCAATAGTCGCGGCAGCTTGTGCCGGCTTACCTGTGGCTGAATATGCCGCGCGTTTAGTCAAGCAGGCGGTGGTGGGTACTGGCGCCGCTGATAAAGCGCAAGTACAGCACATGGTGATGGCCATGCTGAAGCTAACCCATAAGCCGCAAGCCGATGCTGCGGATGCTCTAGCCGTGGCCTTATGCCATGCTCACACCCGCACCCAACTCATTTTAACCGCAAGGGGACGTGCGTGATTGGACAATTAACGGGTACCTTAATAGCTAAGCACCCACCGGAAATTTTGTTAGACGTGAACGGCGTTGGCTATGAAGTACAACTGCCGATGACCTGCTTTTACGAACTGCCAGAACTGGGCGAACGAGTAACCTTGATCACGCATTTTGTGGTGCGTGAAGATGCCCAATTATTGTATGGTTTTAATACTTTTGCCGAGCGCATGTTATTTCGTCAGTTGATTAAAGCCCAAGGCGTAGGCCCGAAGCTGGCCCTAACTATTATGTCGGGCATGACTGCGCATCAGTTTGTGCATGCCGTAACCCACGATGACGTTACCAGCTTAGTGAAGCTACCAGGGGTGGGCCGTAAAACGGCGGAGCGCTTAGTGGTAGAAATGCGCGACCGGTTGAAAAACTGGGGTTCAACCACTCCGGCCACGGATGCAGCGCCCATTGATTTTGGTGACTTGACCCCAACCATAAGTGCGGATTCACCGCGCGATGATGCCCTGAACGCCTTGCTGGCGCTGGGTTACAAGCTTGCGCAAGCGGAGAAAGCGGTAGCCGCGGCACTGAAAGCGGAACCCCAAGCGTCGAGCGAGCAGCTGATTCGGTTTGCGTTGAAGAATATGTAGGGAAGAGCAAAAGCGTTATTAGCTGTTGGATATTGGATATTAGATAAGACAATGGGGATGAGTGAGTAGGATGATTGAGCCAGACCGGATAAACCAGCCCCATGCTATTGCCGAAGACGAGGTTGTGGATCGTGCGATACGGCCCAAGCAGTTAGCTGATTACACCGGGCAAAAGCATGTTGTTGAGCAAATGGAGATCTTTATTCAGGCGGCCAAACAACGCTCTGAAGCCCTTGATCATGTGCTGATTTTTGGTCCGCCAGGTTTAGGGAAGACAACCCTTGCGAATATTGTCGCGAACGAACTAAACGTAAATATCCGGCAAACTTCCGGTCCGGTACTAGAAAAGGCCGGTGATCTTGCGGCATTGTTAACCAACCTGGAAGAACACGATGTGTTGTTTATTGATGAAATTCATCGCTTGAGCCCGGTGGTTGAAGAGATTTTGTACCCAGCGATGGAAGATTATCAGTTGGACATCATGATTGGCGAAGGGCCTGCTGCACGGTCTATCAAGTTAGATTTGCCGCCCTTTACCTTGATTGGTGCTACAACGCGAGCTGGCGCTTTAACCTCACCCTTGCGTGATCGGTTTGGGATTGTGCAGCGCTTGGAGTTTTACAACGTTGAAGAGCTTACTAGTATTATTAAGCGCTCAGCGAGTTACCTGAATTTACAGTTAGAGCCGCTTGGCGCGTTAGAAATTGCACGTCGTTCGCGCGGTACGCCACGGATAGCTAATCGCTTGTTACGGCGAGTACGCGATTTTGCTGAGGTTAAAAATAACGGCCATATTGATCAAGCCACGGCTGCTGCTGCCTTAGCTATGGTTGATGTGGACGAAGCCGGTTTTGACTACATGGACAAAAAATTGCTGTTGGCAATTATTGAAAAGTTCATGGGTGGCCCGGTGGGGCTCGAGAATTTAGCCGCAGCCATTGGTGAAGAGAAAGACACGATAGAAGATGTGCTGGAGCCCTATTTGATTCAGCAGGGGTATTTGCAGCGCACGCCGCGTGGACGGGTAGCTACTTTAAATGCCTATCGCCATTTCGGATTGGATAAAGAAGGGCAAGAGCGCGGTTAGCTAATAGCGTATTTGTTGTTACCAAAAAAAAGCCCGCTCAGGGAGCGGGCAAAATACAGAACAACAAGGAAGTTAAATCCAGGGAACAATAACAGGAAGAAGTGACAACCGGTCTCTTCGTATCTGGTATATGCTGCGCATTATAAAGAGGCTGGACCAGTTTTCAAACGAGAAAAATTGTGCTTCGCATTACTTTTACTAATATCAAATATTCGATGATGCTTAAAAATTAGGCTTGGTAAAATTGGTAAGACCAAAAATATCGTTTATAAATAGTATCTTAGTGATTTTTGGTCATATTTTAATGATAAAAAAATTTTTGGTGTAAAATTGAGCAAATCAACATTTCAATGGCCCATTCGTGTTTATTATGAAGACACAGATGCTGGCGGTATCGTTTATTATGCGAATTATCTCAAATTTCTTGAGCGGGCCCGTACAGAATGGTTACGCTCGCTAGGAATTGAGCAGGACACTTGGTTGGCTCATCGGGTTGGCTTTGTGGTGCGGCAGGTGCAGATGGATTTGTTGCGGCCGGCTAAATTTAATGATGAACTGATAGTGACGGTTAAGGTCGAACGGCTAGGTCGGGCATCGATTGTGTGTCACCAGCAAGTTATGCTGCAAGATGGTACGGTATTATGTGAGGCTGTGATTAAAGCAGCCTGTGTTCATTTGGGTGAGGCTGGCACTGACGTTCGTGCGGTGCCTATGCCTGCTGAAATAATTGAGGTATTAAAACGTGCAAGCTGAATTGTCTATCACCGCATTAATTTTAGAAGCCAGTGTTGTGGTGCAGTTGGTTATGCTCTTACTGCTGGCATTTTCGGTGGTTGGCTGGATGATGATTTTTCAGCGCCGCAATGTACTTAAAGCCGCTAGCGCCGAAGCTTTGGCGTTTGAGGACAGATTTTGGTCTGGCGTTGATTTAGCGCGGTTATTCCAAGAAGTGACAGCGAAAGCACAAAACGCCGGTGGCATGGAAAAATTATTTCATGCGGGCTTTAAGGAGTTTGCGCGGTTACGCAATAATCCGGCGGTAGGACAGCAGCAAATGTTGGAGGCTTCGTATCGCGCCATGCGGGTGGTGCACTCGCGTGAAGTGGATAACATGGAGCAGAATTTGAGTTGGTTGGCGACCATAGGTTCGATCAGCCCTTATGTGGGCTTGTTTGGTACCGTGTGGGGGATCATGAACGCATTTATCGGCCTGGGTGCGGTGCAGCAGGCGACCTTGGCGATGGTTGCGCCAGGTATCGCGGAAGCTTTGATTGCGACAGCGATGGGTTTGTTTGCGGCGATTCCGGCGGTGATTGCGTACAACCGTTATACTTATCAAGTGGAAAAGATTGATAACCAGTATTTGAATTTTATGGATGAATTGTTGGCTATTTTACAACGGCAAACGGCTCAATCTGCAGCTAAAGCAGGTGCGCCGGCATGATGAGCGTGGTGCGTAAGCGGCGTAAGCCGGTGGCCGAGATCAACGTGGTGCCCTACATCGATGTGATGTTGGTGCTGTTGATTATTTTTATGGTTACGGCACCGTTGATCAGTCAAGGAGTGAAAGTTGATTTGCCCAAGGCCTCAGCGGAGCCGCTTGATCCTGAGAGTGAGCCACCGATTGTGGCATCAGTGGATCAGCAGGGGCGTTATTTTCTGAGTACCCATCCGGAGCCGAATACACCGCTCGAGGTGGTGGATTTAGCGGTGATGGTTGCAGCCGAGTTGCGCATCAGCCCGGAACGTCCGGTGGTGGTTAAAGGAGATGGCGCTGTCAGCTATAATCAGGTGATTCAGTTGATGGTATTGTTGCAGAAAGCTGGTGTGAGTCAGGTTGGTTTGATGACCGATAGTTCGTTGGCTGAAACGGCGGGGGCAGGGCGATAGCATGAGTGACATCAAGCCATCGCAAGATGGAGCCAAAGGTACTTCAGCTAAGTCAACGTCAGCTGCTAAAGCCACGGCTACGCAAGCAGGAGCACGGCTGCCAGCAAAAGGCAGCGAGCTAGGTAAGCCTTTGCTGTGGTCGGTGTTAGTGCATGTGGGCGTTGTAGGTGTGTTAGCAGCGGGGATGGTGTTTCAACCCCAGCTGCCAAACACGCCCATGCAGGTGCAATTGTCGGATCCTAATCTGAGCCCAGATGAAGAAATACCGGCGCCGGATGATTTTGAGGCGGTACAGGCCGTAGCGGTAGATCAAGCCGCGGTAGAACGGCAAGTGCAGGCGATTAATGAGCGTAAGCAAGCGCAAGCGGCGGCGGAGCAGCAGCGCCAAGCAGAATTAGAACGCCGAGCGGAAGCTGCAAGAAAGGCGCGCGAACGTGAGCTACGTGAGTTGCGTGAACTAGAAGCCAAGCAAGAAGCGGAGCGACGTAAGTTAGCTGAAGAGCGAACCAAAGCACAACAAGAAAAGGCAGCGGCCGAGAAAGCGGCAGCAGACGCAGAAGCCCGTCGTAAACGCGAAGAAGCGGCAGCGGCAAAGGCTGAGCAAGAGCGTAAAGAACGAGAAGCTGAAGCGAAGCGATTAGAGCAGGAACGGCTAGAGCGTGAGCGCGAAGCAAAAGAGCGTGCTGAACGCGAACGGCAGTTGCAAGAACGGTTAGCGGCTGAGGCAGCCGAACGTGCTAAGGCACGCCAAGCGCAGATGCAAAGCGAGATTCAGCGCTTTACGGCGTTGATAACCGGGGCTATTCAGCGCAACTGGATCGTGGATGATTCGATGCGTGGTAAAGAATGTCAGCTAACCATTAGCTTGGCTCCGAGTGGCTTTGTTAAATCGGTGGACCAAGGCGTTGGCGATGAGCGGGTGTGTCAATCAGCTCGGACTGCGGTGCTAAAAGCTGGTACACTGCCGGTATCGAAAGATCCTGAAGTGTATAAGCAGATGGAAACCATTAAATTGACGGTTAGACCTAATTTGTAACACTAACGTGTAGTTGAAGAGCTTATGATGAAAAAACTGTTTGCCTGTGTTTTGACAGCGGCGCTAAGCCTGATGGTATTGACGAATTCGGCCCGAGCGGCGCTCGAAATCGTGATTACTGAAGGTATTGATAGTGCCCGGCCGATTGCGGTGGTGCCGTTTGCCTGGAAGGGCGATGGTCCGAAGCCAGAAGGATTAACCGAGGTGGTGGCTGCCGATTTAATGCGCAGCGGCAAGTTTAATCCGATTCCAGTAGCGGCAATGCCACAACGACCTAGTTCGTCGGCTGAGATTGATTATGCCGCGTGGGCTGCGCTGGGTGTCGAAGCCGTGTTGGTGGGGACGATTGAGCCTTATGCCGTAGACCGTTACACGGTTTCGTTTGAAATCGTCGATGTGTTGCGCGGACAAATTACTAGTGGCACGCAAGTGCTGCGTAATGGCCAGTTGGTTAACTCGCAAGATCATATTCTCGATGCACGTAGCAGTGTGATTGACCGCAATCAGTTTCGGCAGTACTCGCACCGCATCTCTGATGTGTTTTACGAGACTTTAACGGGGCAAAAGGGTGCATTTATGACTCGTATTGCTTATGTTACGGTGAACTATAAACTGGATAAGCCTTACGAGTTAGTGGTAGCAGACTACGATGGTTTTAATGAAAAGGTGCTGTTGCGTAGCCCTGAGCCATTAATGTCGCCGTCCTGGTCACCTGATGGTAATAAATTAGCTTATGTGAGCTTTGAGAATAAAAAGCCACAGATCTTTATTCAGGATATTTATACCCGTAGTCGTGAGCAAATCACTGATTATAGAGGCATTAACAGTCGGCCAGTATTCTCGCCCGATGGTAAGCAGTTGGCGATGGTGTTGTCGAAAGATGGCAATCCAGAATTGTATACCATGGAGCTGGCAACGAAGAAATTGAAGCGAGTTACGAATCATCATGCTATCGATACGGAGCCAAATTGGTCGCCGGATGGTAACTCGCTGATTTTTACCTCAGAAAGGGGTGGAAGACCGCAGCTTTATAGCGTAAATTTAAGTTCAGGACAGGTTCGTCGCTTAACTTTTGAAGGTGAGCAAAATTTAGGTGGAACCTATACGCCAGATGGAACGCAAGTGATTATGGTAAACCGCACGCAGGGGAATTATCATATTGCGCGGCAGGATTATCCCAATGGCAATATGCAAGTGTTAACGCAGACAGCCTTGGATGAATCGCCGAGCTTGGCACCGAATGGAAGTATGGTGATTTACAGCACCACCCATAATAACCAGCAAGTACTAGCGTTGGTATCGTTGGATGGGCGGTTTAAGGCACGGTTACCGGCTCGTGAAGGTGAAGTTAAATCGCCCTCATGGTCACCCTTTTTAAGATAGTTTTACACACACACATACACAGACAGATTTCATTTGATCGAAAGGAACGCGGATATGAACGCAAATAAAGCCCTGAAGAGTTTGTTCATTGCAGTACCTATGTTGGCATTGGCTGCTTGTAGCTCTAACCAAGCTGCTGAAGAAGCAGTAGATCAACAAACCAATCAACAGCAACAGGGTCAAGGCTCTGGTTCTGGCGTTGATGTTGGTGGCATTGAGCGCCCGAAAACGCCTGAAGAGATTCGTGCTGAAAAAGTAGCTGAATTACGTCAAGCAAACACTGTATTCTTTGCCTTTGATGATTCACGCATCAGCTCTGAGTACGCGCAAGTGTTAGCAGCTCATGCGGACTTCTTGGTTCAGAACCCAGCGGTCTCTGTTACTGTAGAAGGTCATTGTGACGAGCGTGGCACCCCAGAGTACAACATTGCTCTCGGTGAGCGTCGTGCCAAAGCGGTTGCTCAGTATCTGCAAAACTTAGGCGTAAACTCAAGCCAAATCAACACTGTGTCTTACGGTGAAGAAAAGCCTCTGATCAAAGCGTCTAACGATGATGCTTATGCTAAAAACCGTCGTGGCGTATTAGTTTACTAAGTTAGTTACTTTAACCAACGGTTAAGCCAATGCAAAAAACATTACTGGTATTGGCCTTACTGATTCCCGGCGTTCTGCATGCGCAGGCGCCGGTATCTAAGTTAGGCAGCGGTTCAGTAGAAGAGCGTTTGGCGCAGCTTGAACGAGTGATGGATGCTCGTAATGCGGCGCAAATGGCGTTGCTGGACCAGATGGGGCAGTTGCAAGACGAGGTCGCAAATCTTCGCGGTACCACTGAAGAGCATGCCTACCAAATTGAGCAGATTTTGCAGCGTCAACGTGAAATCTATCAAGAAATCGATCGTCGTTTGGCGACTAATCCACAGCCACTTCCGGTTGCTAGTGATACGAATGCCACCGCAAATTCTGGGGCGTCTGCAAGCTATTCAACTAACCTCAGCGAAAACGAAGCCTATGAGCAAGCCATTCAGTTGGTGTTGCGAGATAAGCGCTACGATGCTGCGGTGCCAGCGTTCAATGCTTTTATCGAGAATTTTCCGCAATCAAGCTATGTCCCCAACGCGCATTATTGGTTAGGGCAGTTACTCTTTGCTGAAAGCAATTATGACCAAGCTAAAGTGCATTTTACGACTGTCATGAATGACTTCAAAGATAGTAACAAGCGCGGCGATTGTATTTTGAAATTGGGTATTATTGCGCAACAGCAAGATGATACAGCTACTGCTCGCCAGTATTACAACCAAGTCATGCAAGAGTATCCAAGTAGCACCGAAGCTGGTTTGGCCAAGAAACGTCTCGATAATTTGTAAGTATTCTGTAGAAAATTCGGGAAAACGTTCGCAATTTGAGCAAACAGACCCGATTGATGCAATTTACAGTTGCAACGAGCGGCTTTTTCAGTAAACTATGCCGCCGTTGCCACTGATAAGTGTGCAGCACGACAGTGATGGGTTGTTAGCTCAGTTGGTAGAGCAGTTGACTTTTAATCAATTGGTCGCAGGTTCGAATCCTGCACAACCCACCAATCACCGTCACCCTTTCAAAGTTTTAGCGTGGGTTGTTAGCTCAGTTGGTAGAGCAGTTGACTTTTAATCAATTGGTCGCAGGTTCGAATCCTGCACAACCCACCACTATTTTCCCCCAGTCTGTTTTAGTCTATACTACCGCAACTTTTATTCATGTATTGAAGTGGTACCATGAGCATAACTGCAGAAATTCAAGCACGTGTCATTGATCAGTTGGATTATCCGTTTCCTGCTAAACCCAAACCGTTAAGCGATGCTGAAAAAGCAGCGTACACTGCCCGTATTAAAGAATTATTACGTGAGCAGAATGCGGTGTTGGTAGCACACTATTACACCGACCCAGAAATTCAAGCTTTAGCCGAAGCAACCGGCGGCTGTGTAGCTGACTCGCTAGAAATGGCGCGATTTGGTGCACAACATGAAGCCGATACGCTGATTGTGGCTGGAGTAAAGTTTATGGGCGAAACCGCGAAGATCCTGACGCCTAACAAACGTGTGTTGTTGCCTACCTTAGAGGCCACCTGTTCGTTAGACCTCGGCTGTCCCATCGATGAGTTTTCAAAGTTCTGTGATGAGCATCCAGACCGTACCGTGGTGGTCTATGCGAACACTTCGGCGGCAGTTAAAGCGCGCGCTGACTGGGTTGTTACCTCAAGTATTGCACTAGAAGTTGTGGACCACCTAGATGCCAACGGTGAAAAAATTCTGTGGGGCCCTGATAAACACTTAGGTGCTTACATTCAAAAGCAAACGGGTGCTGACATGCTGATGTGGCAGGGCGCTTGTATTGTCCATGATGAATTTAAGACAAAGAGCTTGGAAGATCTCAAACGGGTGTATCCAGAGGCTGCCATTTTGGTGCATCCAGAATCGCCCGCGGCCATCGTTGATCTAGCTGATGCTGTAGGCTCAACCTCACAGTTGATTAAAGCGAGTCAAGAACTGCCGAACGAGACCTTCATCGTCGCCACCGATCGCGGTATTTTCTATAAAATGCAGCAGTTGTCGCCACACAAGCACTTTATTGAAGCTCCTACGGCTGGCAATGGTGCTACCTGCCGTAGCTGTGCGCATTGTCCATGGATGGCAATGAATGGCTTGGTAGCTATCACGGAAGCCCTTGAAAAGGGCGGTGCTGCCCATGAGATTCACGTGGATGCGGCACTCGCGGAACGCGCGCTTCGCCCACTCAACCGCATGCTCCAGTTCAAAGGCTAATCATGATTCGTTGTTCGTTACTCGTACCATTACAGCCGAGTAACGAACAACCCCCACTAATATCTAATATCTAATAGCTAACATCACTCTTGCTCTCCCACTAATATCTAATATCTAATATCTAATATCTAATAGCTAATAGCTAATATCCAACAGCGCTCTTGCTCTCCCCCCCAATATTCATTCATCAATATAACGGATATATTTGCCATCAAGCCAATAGCTGCCTATGTTGAATTGTTAGCTATCACAATGAGGCAGGTAGTATGGCTTTTTATTCTCATGACGATGTTCGTGATAACTGTGGTTTTGGGTTGATTGCACAAATTGATGGTAAACCTAGCCACGACTTAGTCACTCGGGCGATTACCGGGTTGGCCAATATGCAGCACCGCGGCGGGATTAACGCCGACGGTAAAACGGGCGATGGTTGTGGCTTGTTGCTGCAATTGCCGGAGCAATTTTTTCGGGACTATGCAGCGCAACAAGGCTGGCACCTGAGCAAAAAGTTTGCGGTGGGCATGGTATTTCTAAGTGTTGATGAGCAGCAAGCTGCGGCACAAAAAAGTGTGCTAGAGCGAGAGTTGGCACAAGAAACACTTACCGTTGAAGGTTGGCGCGAAGTGCCCGTTGATGCTGATATTTTAGGCGAGTTAGCGCAACAAACGCGACCACAGATTGCCCAAGTTATTGTTAGTGCGCCACCGGGTTGGCGTAAAAAGGATTTAGAGCGACGGTTGTTTATGGCCCGGCGGCGGGCTGAGAATCGGTTAGCCGGCAATAGCGATTTTTATGTGTGTTCGTTGTCGTGTCTAGTGATTGTTTACAAAGGCTTGATGCTAGCCAAAGACCTTGGCCATTTTTATCTGGATTTAGCGAATCCGGCGTTAACTACGTCGAACTGTGTTTTTCATCAGCGTTTTTCTACCAATACCCAACCCCAATGGCGATTGGCGCAACCTTTCAGATTTTTAGCGCATAATGGTGAGATTAATGCCATTCGTGGCAATCGCCAGTGGGCGGCAGCACGCCAGTACAAGTTTCACTCGCCACTGTTACCTGATTTGCAGCAGGCGGCGCCGTTTGTGAATAGCGACGGTTCAGACTCGTCGGCGCTGGATAACATGCTGGAGTTGCTGTTAGCAGGGGGCATGGATTTGTTTCGGGCGCTGCGTTTATTGATTCCGCCGGCTTGGCAGGGCGATCCGACCATGGATGATGCTTTGCGAGCGTTTTACGAATTTAACTCCATGCACATGGAGCCGTGGGATGGGCCGGCTGGAATTGTCATGAGCAACGGGCGGCATGTGGCTTGTAGTTTAGATCGGAATGGGCTACGTCCGGCGCGATTTATTTTGACTGACACCGGCGTGCTTACGATCGCTTCTGAAGTAGGGATCTGGGACTACGATGAAGCTACCGTGATTGAAAAGGGACGCTTAGGTCCGGGCCAAATGTTGGCGGTAGATACTTACAATGGTCGAATTTGGCGGAGTGCTGAAATCGACCAAGATTTGCAGGCTCGTCATCCTTATCGAGATTGGTTAACCAGCCATGTGCGAATCTTGCAACCGTTTCGTGAGTGCGCGGCTGAGTTATTGGGGCAGCGCTTGTTTGATGATGCGCAGATGTTGGTGTATCACAAGTTGTTTTTGTACAACCGTGAGGAACTGCAGCAAGTGTTGGCAGTGTTAGCCAGTGATGGCCATGAGGCTACGGGTTCGATGGGTGACGACACTCCAATTGCAGTACTTTCAGCCCATCAGCGTTCATTGTACGATTATTTTCGGCAGCAGTTTGCGCAGGTCACCAACCCACCTATCGACCCTATTCGCGAACGTCATGTGATGAGTTTGGCTACCTGTTTAGGGCGTGAGCAAAATGTCTTTAGTGAGACGTCAGGTTATGCCGAGCGTGTGGTGATTGAGTCACCGGTGTTGATGTATACCGATGTGAAGCAATTACGCCAGTTACCTGCAGAAGGCTACAAGTTAGCCAAGCTAAGTTTGCAGTTTTCTGCACAGCAGGACAATTTAGAGCAAGCACTGACGCGTTTGTGTCAAGAAGCCGTACGTCTGGTGCGAGAGGAGCAGGTGGTACTGTTGCTGCTAAGCGACCGTGATATCGACCGCAACCTATTAACCATCCCCGCGGCATTGGCCGTGGGTGCCGTGCAGCAAGCGCTAGTGCGCGAAAACCTACGCTGTGATTCAAATATTTTGGTGGAAACCGCATCGGTGCGCGATGCTCATCAGATGGCGGTGTTGATTGGGTTGGGTGCGACTGCGGTGTATCCGTTCTTAGCCTATGAAAGTATTGAACAATTAGTAGAACAAGGGGTGGTTAAGGAAGAGGTGCGTACCGCCCTGACGAATTATCGCGAGGGCATCAACAAGGGTTTGCTTAAGATCATGTCGAAAATGGGCATTGCCACCGTTGCCAGTTACCGCGGTGCTTGTTTGTTTGAGGTGGTGGGACTCGCCGATGGGGTGCGCCAACGTTGCTTTGCTCATGCGCCTGCCCGCATTGGTGGTGCTGAGTTTAGTGATTTGCAGCTGCAGCTTGAACAGGTTCGCCAGCGAGCCTGGTTAGCGCATCAACCGTTACCCGCAGGGGGCCTGTTAAAGTACGTGCATGGTGGCGAATACCATGCCTATAACCCGGATGTGGTGACCAGCTTGCAACAGGCGGTAAAGACGGGTGATAGTGCAGCCTATCAGCGTTTTGCTGACCATGTTAACCAGCGTCCAATTGCCTTTATTCGTGACTTATTGCAACCCCAGCCGGTAGCCAAACCATTACCTTTAGCCGAAGTAGAACCAGCAACTGCTTTGTTTCATCGCTTTGATAGCGCCGCCATGTCGATTGGCGCGCTTAGCCCCGAAGCCCACGAGGCTTTGGCTGAGGGGATGAATAGCATCGGTGGACATTCAAATTCAGGTGAAGGTGGGGAAGATCCGCGCCGCTTTGGTACCCCTAAAAACTCACGGATTAAGCAAATTGCTTCAGGCAGATTTGGGGTAACACCACACTATTTGGTAAATGCCGATGTGCTGCAAATCAAAATTGCGCAAGGAGCAAAACCTGGTGAGGGCGGACAACTGCCCGGTGAAAAGGTATCTGCGGAGATTGCACGGCTTAGATACGCAGTGCCGGGCACGACGCTGATCTCACCACCACCGCATCATGATATTTATTCGATTGAAGATTTGGCCCAGCTGATTTTTGATTTAAAGCAGGTGAATCCTCAGGCTTTAATTAGTGTGAAATTAGTATCGTCGCCGGGCATTGGCACCATAGCTACTGGGGTGGCGAAAGCCTACGCCGATTTGATCACCGTATCTGGTTACGATGGTGGCACCGGCGCAAGCCCCTTAACTTCAGTGAAGCACGCCGGTTCGCCGTGGGAGTTAGGCTTAGCTGAAGTGCAGCAAGCCCTAGTAAGTAATAACTTACGCCACAAAGTACGAGTACAAGTAGATGGCGGCTTAAAGACAGGTTTAGACGTCATCAAAGCGGCGATTTTAGGGGCCGAAAGTTTTGGCTTTGGCACCGCGCCTATGGTGGCGTTAGGCTGTAAGTATCTGCGTATCTGTCATTTGAACAACTGTGCGACTGGGGTGGCAACTCAAGACGAAACCTTGCGTCGCGAGCATTTTAGTGGCCTACCGGAGCGGGTGGCGCAGTACTTTACCTTTGTGGCTGAAGAAGTACGTTATTGGTTAGCCCAATTAGGCGTAGCGCAGTTAACGGATCTTATTGGCCGGGTGGATTTATTGGAACGCGTGACTGGAACCACAGCCATGCAGCAACGGTTAGATGTGTCGGGGCTATTAGCCGCAGCAGGTACAGATAATGGACTGCCTCGTCATTGTACCGAGCGCAACCCGGCCGCTGACCAAGGCCAGCTTAATCAGCAGTTGTTGAGCTTAACCGAAGCTGCTATCGCCGCCGGTAGTGGCGGCCATTGGCACCTGCCGGTACGTAACTACGATCGTGCCGTAGGGGCTGCCGTAGCGGGGCAAATCGCGCGCAAATACGGCAATCAAGGGATGGCTGGTGCGCCTATCACCATTACTCTTGAGGGTTCGGTCGGGCAGAGTTTTGGCGCCTTTAATGCTGGCGGCTTGCGGCTTGAACTTACCGGTGATGCTAATGACTATGTCGGCAAAGGCATGGCTGGTGGACGGTTGGTGATAAAACCGCCACGAGTGGCGACATACGCAAGTAATCAGGCCATTATCATGGGGAACACCTGCTTGTATGGGGCTACTGGCGGCAAGTTGTTTGCCGCCGGCTGTGCCGGTGAGCGCTTTGCGGTGCGTAACTCAGGCGCAACGGCCGTGGTCGAGGGCATCGGTGACCATGGCTGCGAATACATGACTGGCGGTATTGTGGTGGTGTTAGGCCGCACTGGCATTAACTTTGGTGCTGGGATGACCGGCGGCTTTGCTTATGTGTGGGACCAAGATGGCCAGTTTAAAGCGCGGCTTAATCGTGAATTAGTAGAGCCTTGCGCAGTAGATTCGCCGATGTTGCAGGAGCATCTGCGAGGGCTCATTCATGAACATTATGAACGCACCGGCAGCGAACACGCACACCAGTTACTGCGGCGCTTAGAGCAGCATTTTAGTGAGTTTGTGATGGTGAAGCCGAAGGCCGCAGACTTAGCTGATTTGGTCGGGCATCGAGCCCGATCGACCGCTGAATTGCGCGTGGAGGTGATGTAATGAACAAGAATATTTATCAGTTTTTGGATGTTCAGCGCATCGATCCGCCGAAAAAATCTGTCCGCGAACGGCAAATTGAGTTCGTGGAAATCTATGAACCTATGGCTGAGCATCAGGTGAGTGGTCAAGCCGATCGTTGTTTAGATTGTGGTAATCCTTACTGTGAATGGCAGTGCCCGGTGCATAATTATATTCCGCAGTGGTTAGAGCTGGCACAGCAGGGGCGTATTTTCGAAGCCGCTGAGTTATGTCATCAAACCAATAGCTTACCGGAAGTTTGTGGGCGTGTGTGTCCACAAGATCGGCTCTGTGAAGGCGCTTGCACGCTGAATGATGAGTTTGGTGCGGTGACCATAGGCAGCATTGAGAAGTACATCACCGATACTGCTTTTGCACAAGGCTGGCGCCCGGACCTATCGCAGGTACAGAAGCTTGATAAGCGGGTGGCAGTGATTGGGGCCGGACCGGCTGGGTTAGCTTGTGCGGATGTGTTGGTGCGCAACGGCGTCAGTCCGGTTGTGTTTGACCGCTATCCTGAGATTGGTGGCTTACTCACGTATGGGATCCCACCTTTTAAGTTAGAAAAATCGGTGATGCAGTTACGGCGCGAAATTTTTACCGAGATGGGCATTGAGTTTCGCTTAAATACCGATATTGGTAGCGATGTGCAGTTCAGTGAGCTGTTACAACAATTTGATGCGGTATTTGTGGCACTTGGCACCTATCAAGCCCTCGACGGTAAGCTCTCAGGATTGGATGCAGAAGGTGTGCATCATGCCTTGCCGTATTTGATTGGGAATACGCAACGGTTGTTGGAGCACGCCCCGATGCCGGCCTATCCTTGGTTAAATTTGCAGGGCCAGCGCGTGGTGGTATTAGGCGGTGGTGATACGGCGATGGATTGTGTGCGGACTGCTGTGCGCCAACAGGCGGCTAGCGTGATCTGTGCTTATCGGCGCGACGAGCAAAATATGCCAGGTTCGCGGCGTGAGGTGCAAAATGCTCGAGAAGAAGGGGTGGTGTTTGAGTTTAACTTGCAACCGTTAGCGATTGAAACCGATGCGAATGGCAAGGTGAGCGGGGTGCGGATGGTGCGCACGCAACTCGGTGCGCCCGATGCGCAAGGCCGACGTCGCCCCGAAGTGGTGGCAGACTCAGAATTTGTCTTGGCAGCAGATGCCGTGGTGATTGCGTTTGGCTATCAGCCTAATCCGCCTAGTTGGCTTACTGAGCAAGGCGTAGAATTGACGGATTGGGGCACGGTTGCAACTCAAGAACAGCAAACCTACGCCTTGCAGACCAGTCATCCGCAGATTTTCGCTGGCGGTGACATGGTGCTGGGGGCCGATTTGGTGGTGACCGCAATAGCCCAAGGGCGCAAGGCTGCCTTGGGCATTTGTGATTGGCTACAACGGGCCGATTAGCGCTCGGATCTGCTAGCTAATTCAGGGTGTAACAGCTGATAGCCGGTTGCCAATAGCCGTTGATTGCTTAAGCGCTTGCTACCGCGGGCGCCGACTTTATCGCTACGCGGCAGCTCGGTAATAGCAACCCCGAGTTGTGCGGCGATGCGAGCATAGGCATCTTGCTGTAACAGCGGCTGACTATCGGTGACCAAGTAGACGTCTTCGCAATGTTCAGGATGAGCCAATAAGTGGCCAATAAAACCAGCCACGTCGTCACTGTGAATGCGGTTGGTCCAGGTAGGAGAAATAACCGCTGTACCCGCTTGAATTTGCTGGCGCAGGCGCTCCCGACCGGGGCCATAAATGCCTGAACAGCGCAACACACTTACCGTAGCGGCGCTGCCTTGAATCACTCGCTCGGCTTGCAGCAGCATCTCGCCGCTATCGCTGGTTGGCTCGGTAGCGCTTTCTTCATCGACCCACTCGCCATGGGTTTGGCCATAAACGCCGGTGCTAGACACATACAAGACACGAGGCGGCTCGGCCAATTGATTAAAGACCTGCTGTAAATGCCGACATGGCACCACGTAGGCTTGATGGTAGCCATCACGCGAGTAGTCATTTGGTGTTAGGGTGATCACTACGGCTGCCACCGGTTCATCAAACAAGGCTTTAAGTTCAGTTTCGTTGTTGGCACTGGCTGCTACTAATTCTACCCCCGCTGGCGCGGTTTTGCGTTCGGGTTGCCGGCAGACGCCAACCACCTGCCAGCCTTGTTTAACTAATAAAGGTGCGGTGCGTTGGGCGATATCGCCATAACCTATCCAAAGTAATCTCGGCTTCACTATACGGCTCCTAACCAAACGTCTAAAAATAGCATCAGTACCAAGCCTATCATTAAGCCACTGGTGGCGCGCTGATGATGGCCATGGCGGTGTGTTTCTGGGATGATTTCGTGACTGATTACAAACAACATGGCCCCGGCGGCAAAGACTAAGCCCCAAGGAAGTAACAACTGTGACAAGTTTACAAAGATGCCGCCAACCAGGCCGCCGAGAGGCTCAATAAGGCCGGTTAAAGAGGCTACTACAAAGGCTTTGAGGCGGCTGTAGCCCACCGCCAAAAGGCCAACTGCAACCGCTAAGCCTTCGGGTAGGTTTTGCAGGCCAATCCCTAATGCGAGCGAAAAGGCGCGCTCTTGGTCTCCACTACCGTAGCCTACGCCAACGGCGAGGCCTTCGGGGAAATTGTGAATAGCAATGGCAAAAACGAATAGCCAGATACCTGCTACTTTGTCGCTATCACGGCCTTCGGGGCCACTTACAAAGTGTTCATGGGGTAACAGTCGGTCAAGCAGAGCAATCGCTAGTGCTCCCATTAAAATACCAACCACAGCAATGGTAGCCGGCCAAGGACCAGGACCATAGATTTCGGTGGATATATCAATGGAGGGCACGATCAAAGAGAAAAATGAAGCGGCTAACATGACCCCAGCGGCAAAGCCAAGCAAGGTGTCATTAAAGGCTGCGGAGGGTTGTTTACCTATCAGAATGGGCAGTGCCCCGATCGCGGTAAGGCCGCCAGTTAGGGTACTGGCTACTAAGGCCATCCAAATCAATTCCATCGGCTCGCTGACTCCTACGATGCGATAACTTGTTGACTAGTATACGCCATCTGCGGGGTTGCGCTAGTAGACAAAAAAACCGCCACAAGGGCGGTTATTTTGTATCTGGCTTCGATCGAGGGATACACTCGGGCCATCCATGGCCCTCGCCCTGCGGGCAGCGCTGGCGCGCTGTGCCAAACGGCTATCCTGCCGTTTGGTCGAACCCTTAGGCTTCTCATCAAAGCCGCTCTCTCCTTCACATACAAAAAAACCGCCACAAGGGCGGTTGTTTTGTATCTGGCGGAGAGAGAGGGATTCGAACCCTCGATACGCGGTTAGCGTATACACACTTTCCAGGCGTGCTCCTTCAGCCACTCGGACACCTCTCCAGAAGTGGCGGTATGATAGGGAAAAGCTGGGGGTAAATCAACAGACTTGTGGTGATCCGGAGCGATTAACTCAGTCTTTGCACTTTTTCATACCTAAGTCGAATGGGAATATTTACTGGCTGGGCTACTCTAGGGGCATTGCAGTACAAACTTTGAGAGGCCTAGCATGAGTTACCCCCGAGAATATGAGTCATCGTTGCAACACCGCGACGCTTTTTGGTTACAGCAAGCGAAGAAGCTGCATTGGTTTAAAGAGCCGCAGCACGCTGTATCGCTCAAACCTAATGGCTGTGCGGATTGGTTTGCTGATGGTGAGCTGAATGTGTCTTTCATGGCGTTGGATTATCACGTGGATAATGGTCGTGGTGATCAATTGGCGTTGATTTATGATTCACCGGTGAGTGGCGCTAAAGCAAGCTACACCTTTCGTGAGTTGCGTGATCAGGTAGCGCTATTTGCTGGTTTGTTGAAAAAGCAGCATGTGAAGAAAGGCGACCGGGTGGTGATTTATATGCCGATGATTCCGCAGGCGGCGATTGCGATGTTGGCCTGTGCGCGGCTTGGAGCAGTGCATTCGGTAGTGTTCGGTGGATTTGCACCGCATGAATTGGCGGTGCGGATTGATGATGCGACACCCAAAGTGATAGTGACGGCGTCGTGCGGCATTGAGGTGAATCGAGTGATTCCTTATAAGCCGATGGTAGATAAAGCCATTGAGGAAGCGAACCACAAGCCGGCGCAAGTGATTGTGTGGCAGCGCCCGGAGTGTCAGGCTGAGTTGTTGCCAGAGCGTGATATTGATTGGCAGCATGGGCTGCAAGGGGTGTCGCCGGCGGAATGCACAGTGGTTGCCGCGACAGATCCGTTGTATGTGTTGTACACCTCGGGCACTACGGGTAAGCCGAAGGGGGTGGTGCGAGACACGGGTGGCTACGCGGTGGCGTTGCATTATTCGATGAATTTAGTGTACGGCTTAAAGCCCGGGCAGGTGATGTTTACGGCCTCGGATGTGGGTTGGGTTGTGGGGCATTCTTATATTGTCTATGGGCCCCTGCTGGCTGGTGTAACGACGGTGCTGTACGAGGGTAAACCCGTGCGTACGCCGGACGCTGGCGCGTTTTGGCGGGTGTGTGCAGAGTATGGTGTCAATGTCTTGTTCTCTGCTCCTACAGCGTTTCGGGCGGTGAAAAAAGAAGACCCAGAAGGACTGTTGTTAGCAGGCTACGATTTATCTAAGTTGCAACGTATTTACATGGCGGGTGAGCGGTTAGATCCGGCCACCTATGAATGGACCACAGCCATTACCGGTAAGCCGGTGTACGACCATTGGTGGCAAACGGAATCAGGCTGGCCAATTTGTGCTAACCCGGTGGGCGCGGCTGAGCATCCGATTAAACCTGGTTCAGCCACCTTGCCACTACCTGGTTATGATGTGCAAATATTGGATTATAAAGGGCAACCGGTAGGGCCTAACGAGCAAGGTGCGGTAGCGATTAAATTGCCGTTGCCGCCAGGGTGCTTAACCACTATTTGGAATAACGAAGAGCGTTTTGTCAGTGGTTATCTGAGTGAATTTGAGGGCTACTACAGTACCGGTGACGGTGGCTATAAAGACGATGATGGCTATGTGTTTATCATGGGGCGTACCGATGATGTGATAAACGTTGCCGGGCACCGTTTGTCTACCGGTGAGATGGAAGAGATTCTGGCGCAGGACAATGCCGTGGCTGAGTGCGCTGTGATTGGTGTGCATGATGAACTGAAAGGACAAGTGCCGGTGGGGCTGGTCATCACTAAAGATGGGGTACAGGTGAGTGCTGAAGAACTCACGGCTCGGTTAGTGCAGCTGGTGCGGGATGAGATTGGTGCGGTAGCTTGTCTGAAGCGGATTTTAGTGGTGCCGCGGTTACCGAAAACTCGTTCTGGCAAAATTTTACGCCGGGTATTGCGCCAATTAGCCGATGGCGAGCCGGTACAAGTGCCATCAACGATAGATGATCCTAGTTGTATTGATGAATTACGCGAACAGCTAGCGGGCTAGCTGTTCTGCGGGATTATTCATTAAAGATCCTTAGCAGCGTCATTTTCTGGACGCTGCTCGGGGTCGGTACTGGGCTCAGCGGTGGCACCAGCTTCTTGTTGCTGCTCTAATTCTTGCTGTTTCTGTAAGCCGCTGGTGCTGGCGCGGCTGTGTGGCATCACCGCATGTTCAGACCAACTACGAATATGCAGATCCCGTTGCGGGAAAGGCACTTCAATCTTGTACTCTTCAAGTGACGTATGGATTTCCCACAAGAAGGCGGCTTTAACGGCGCCAGGGCGATTAACGGCTTCGGGTTTCAGCCAGGCCACCAACTCAAAATTAAGTGAACTATCACCAAACTCTACGAACCACACTTGGGGTGGTTTATGGGTGCCATCCTGTAGGGTATGAGGCACTCGTTCTGCGGCTTCTAAGACAGCCTTTCGTACCAGTTCTTTATCGGTTCCATAGGCGACGCCAAAGGGCACATGAATACGCCGATAGGTGTCGCGCATGGTCCAATTAGTCACGCGGCCACTGACAAACTCAGAGTTTGGCACGATAATATCAATGTTGTCGTTGGTGGTGATGATGGTACTGCGAATATTGATTTCTTTCACTTCACCGGTCACGCCAGATTCGAGTTCAACAAAGTCGCCAACCTTTAGCGTTTTTTCGAACAGCAACATGATACCGGCGGTAAAGTTGCTGATCAGGTTCTGTAAACCAAAACCGACACCAATACCCAGTGCACTGGCAAAAATGGCAAACTTAGTGAGATCGATCCCGACGGAAGATATGGCCACTAAAAAACCAACCAGCATTACCACATAGTGGGTGATGCGAGTGAGGGCGTATACGGACGATTGCGCCATCGATTTACGATAGCTAGCAAAGCGCCGCAAGGCGTTTTGGAGTACTCGCGACACCACGTAGGTGATGATTAAAATGAATAGCAGTCGAGCTACAGAACCGTAGGTGATAGCGGTTTCACCTACGGTAAAGATTTCGTGCTCAAACCAATGAAAAAAACTACTTATTTGGTTTAGTAGTTGCTCCATAGGCTTAGCTCATGCGGGCTTGCAAAAATAGCGCTAACCCCAGTCGCTCAATCAGGCGCAGCTGTTGGCGCAACCAATAGGCATGGTCTTCTTCGGTATCTTTGAGAATGCCGACCAGCATGTCACGACTTACAAAGTCACCCTGTTGCTCACAAAATTGAATGACCTCACGCAGTGTTTTGGCGTTGTTGTGCTCCAGTTCTAAATCGTTAGCCAGCATAGTGGGTACGTCGGTGGCTATGGTGTGTGGTTCGCGTTGCTCTAAGTTAGGTTGTTCACCCAAAAATAAAATTCGGCGAATCAGCAGGTCTGCATGACCACGCTCATCATCCACTTCATGGTTAATTCTTTCATACAATGCATTCAAGCCCATATCTTCGTAAATGCGTGAATGGGCTGTGTATTGGTCAATGGAGGTTAACTCAAAGGCCAACAGACGATTTAACTGCGCGGCTACAGCGCTTGCATCAAAGCTCATGATCACTACTCCTAGGTTCTGTTAATCTGATAGTTTGGTTTGCAGATACATAGGCACGCCAAGTTTGCCTAGCAGATCGAGTTGGGTATCTAACCAATCTAGATAATCTTCTTGTTGTTCTAATATCTCGGTGAGCAGATCTCGGCTAACGTAGTCTTGGGCTTGTTCACAGTGTTTAATAGCGCTGCGTAGCTCAGTCACATCGGCGGCTTGCACTTGCTGATCAAGCTGCAAGGACTCTTCAGGATCTTCACCTATGTATAATTTGCCTAGGTCTTGCAGGTTAGGTAGGCCATCTAAAAACAAAATACGCTCGATGATTTTATCGGCGTGTTTCATTTCATGAATAGAGGCTTTATAGGCGGCTTGGTTGAGAGCTTCGAAGCCCCAGTTGCGATACATGCGGGCATGCAAAAAGTATTGATTAATCGCGGTAAGTTTACGCGTAAGTATGCGGTTTAGTTCAGATAAAACCTGTGGTTTGCCATGCATGGTGATACTCCTAACTGTTTCCTTTGGGTAACAGCTTAAGCGTAGCACACCTGAATTGGCAATAAAGTTTCGAATTGTTTTTGTTGTTTGCGTTCGGCAACGGCTTCTTTTAACACCGTTTTTGCGCACTGAGTACAGCAGCCACACTGGCTGCCTACACCATACTGTTGACGTAATTCGCGCATGCTAGAAAGGCCATCGTCCACCGCGCGACGGATGGTTTTATCACTGACCCCTTTGCATAAACACACGTACATACTCATCTCCTAGCAACAACTAGAGAGATGATAAACTTAATGAGAATGATTTGCAATAGCGCTATATGCTAATGATCAATAAAATGACATGTAAAGCGACTACAGTAAAGGTGAGCCTACTACGAAGCTCAAGATACCAGCCATGCTCGCTGAGTTTGCGTCGCTCGTAATTCAGCCAAAATAGGTGCAGCAGGGCTAAAATAGCCAGACTAGCTAGCTGAGTATCGCTGCACCAAGGCAAGGCTTGCCACACTAACAGTAAAAAACCGGTGACTGACGGAAACATACTCCATTGCAGGTTGCGTGATTGGTCTTGCTGTGGCTGTTGCAGGCTAAGCCCCCAGTGTACACCACCCAAGAAGCTGAAAATAATGGCGCTGTAGATAATAAAAAGTTGTATTGCTTGGGCGCCATAAATATCCAGCAGGGCCAGCAAGGTTAGCCCAATAAAGGGAATAAGCCCGGCAAAGCCTAATCGTTGAGCGGTGTACTGAGTGGTTAACTGCATGCTTTATAAGCCTGTTTTAAGTAAATAAATGGTGTAAGCCACGTAACCGCTCAAGAAAATCACACCATGCACTCGATTGATACGGTTTTGGCGCGCATTTGGACGGAACGCGAACACTAACAACAACACGGTTAATACGGCCATAACCAGCCAATCGCGACTGAGCACTAAGGGGTCTAGGTCGATCGGATGAATAGCACCGGCGATACCAACCACTACCAGCGTATTGAACATGTTTGAGCCAATCACGTTGCCCAGGGCTAAGTCATGTTCGTTTTTACGCACCGCAGCAATAGACGAAGCTAGCTCTGGCAATGAGGTGCCAATTGCGACTACGGTTAGGCCGATGACTAAATCACTCACGCCAAAAGCGGTAGCGATATCAACGGCACCCCAGACTAAGATACGTGAGCTGATGATAAGTAAGATCAAGCCAATCACGAGCCAGGTGATAGCTTTGCCCAACGGCATGGCATGAGCCTTCACTTCCGCTTCAAATTCACCTGCCATGGCATCATCACCACCGCGCATGCCTTGGTAAATGCTCCAGCCCATGTAAAGTGCAAATACTGCCAGCAGGACCCAAGCTTCAAGCGCGGTGATCACACCATCAACTAAAGGCCACGCAACTAAAAAGGTAATGGCGATAAGAATGGGCGCTTCACGTTTGAGTACTTGGCTAGCTACTGCAATGGGGGCTAACACGGCTGTTAAACCAAGAATTAATGCAATATTGGTGATGTTAGAACCAAAGGCGTTACCCAGAGCCAGGCCCGGATTACCTTGCAGTGAGGCGATGGCTGATACCACCATCTCTGGTGCTGAGGTACCAAAACCGACAATCACCATACCGATGAGCAGGGGGGGCATGCCTAAATGGTTGGCGGTGGCGGCAGCACCATCGACAAAGCGATCGGCACTCCATACCAGTAGCGCTAGTCCAATAATTACAGCAGCAATGGCAAGTAACATAGATTTCCTAAACAAGTGAACGATAAGTTGTCATAGTTTAACGTGAAATGATAATGCTTGTGAATGTGCTTGTGGTCGGTCTAGACTGAATAAAACATGAAAGGATAACAATATGACAGATAATCACTCACAGATACCGCCTCAGCGGCCTGATTTTATCATCGATAGCTGGGATTTTTCGGTAGTGCCGGCGCAGCCGGTGCATCAGAACTACCATCAACGACAACAGAGCTGGTTTCATTTTCAGCGTGATTTGCCCGGCTTGAGTGACTGGTTGTTGGCGGCTGGTATTCCGGAACCGCTGATTGATGCGGTGTTAGAAGAAGATACTCGGCCTAGGTTTGAGCGGGTTAGTGCGGGCTTCTTGTTGATTTTACGTGGGGTGAATTTGGGGCTGGGTGAGCAACCTGAAGATATGGTGAGCTTGCGAATTCTATTTTACAACGGCAACTTGTATAGCTTCAGAAAACGCCCCGTGAATGCGGTGCGGGCGCTGCAGAAAAAGCTCGAGTTGGGCCAGGGCCCCGAATCTATTGCTGATCTTTTGGTGCATTTAGTGGATGAAGCCAATAATCAATTGGAGCAACTGCTAGATACCATTGAACTCGAGATGGAAGAGCTGGAAGATGACAGCAAAGGCACTACGGCGCAACGGCAGCGGCAACTCACGGTGTTGCATCGACGCTTATTGCGATTAACTCGTTTTGTGCGCCCACAGATTGCCGCGTTAGATAAGTTAGCGGTGGATGGGCCTAAGTTATTTGAGGCTGAGTGGGTGCAATGGTTGCTGAATGAGCGCGACAATACCCAACGCGAACTTGAGAATATGGACATGCTGCTAGAGCAGGTGTGGATGTTGCGAGAGCATTTGCAGCAAGAAGTAGCAGAAAAAATGAACCGCAATACCTATTGGCTTTCAATGGTTGCGGGGGTGTTCTTACCGATCAGTTTCTTGACCGGACTGTTTGGTATTAACATTGGCGGCATGCCTGGAGTTGACGATGCCGCTGCTTTTTGGATATTCAGTGGGGCGTTACTGATTATCGCCGTGATTGAGTTTTTGCTATTACGCCGACTTCGCTTTTGGTGAGGTGGGTAACGGCTGGGCTGGTGGTGCAGTAGATACTGGTGGCGTAAACGGGCGTACCAGTGGCGCTTGATCATGAAAGCCCGGCAATTCACAATGATCTGCGGCAAACACCACCAAGTGGTCAAATTCCGGCCGTAAACCTACCTCATCGCCCACGTTCATTTGTTCGTGGGACGGGCTTAAAGTGAGGACTTCGATGCCGCTGTTAAGCTGTACGCTGTAAAGATTGTGAGCACCGCGAAAACCGCGCGCTTTAATGCGCCCGCGCAGACGCGAATTAGCATCAGGAACGATATCGTCCGGGCGCACTAAAAAACTCACTGGGGTGCCATCAGGTACGGTCAATAAGCTCGGATGCTCTAGCATGCCTAGCGGTGAGGCTAACGAGCCCGAGGCATTGACGGTACCTTGCAGCAGCACGCCATGGCCGATAAAGTCGGCCACCAGCTGATGGCGTGGCTGGTGATACAGTTGATACGGGGTTTCCCATTGCAAGAGTTCGCCCTGATACATCACCCCAGCTTTATCAGCCATGGCAAAGGCTTCTTGCTGATCGTGGGTGACGAGCAAAGCGGTGATCTGTTCTTGCTTAAGCAGCTCACGAACTTCAACGGCTAAGCGCTCTCGTAATTCTGCATCAAGACTCGAAAAAGGCTCATCAAGCAGCAGCAAACGTGGTTTTGGTGCGAGCGCCCGAGCCAAGGCAATACGTTGTTGCTGGCCACCGGAAAGCTCATGAGGATAACGTTTTTGATAGCCGGGCAAGCCAATCCGCGTCAGTAATTCATCCACGCGAGCGCGGCGCTCGGCGGCACTGGCTTTGCGCATGCCAAAACTAATATTCTCGGCCACGGTTAAATGCGGAAACAGGGCAAAGTCTTGAAACACCATGCCAATGCCACGCTGCTCTGGTGGGGTCAGCTGGTTGGCCGAAGAAACACATTCGTTGGCCATGGTAATGGTGCCTAACTGTAACCCTTGAAAACCTGCGATAGCACGCAACAAGGTAGTTTTACCGCACCCGCTGGGGCCCAATAAACAGCCGATTTCGCCGGCTTCAAGCTGCAAACTAACACCCCGAACGATGTGCTGGGCGCCAAAGCTGATGTGGATCTTATCAAGCTGTAACAGGGGCAAAATCAGACTCCTTGGTCGTGTTGGTGGGCGTTGTTAGCTGCGAATGGCGACTTTTTAGCATAGCTCGCGATAACAAAATCACCGGAATTAAACCTACCAATACCATCATCAGGGCCGGTGGGCCAGCATCGGCAAGGCGTTCATCGCCTGCCATTTCGTAGGCGCGCACGGCTAAGGTATTAAAATCAAACGGCCGCAGTACCAGCGTGGCTGGCAATTCTTTGAGTACATCGACACCGACTAAAATCAGTGCGGTAAGCACACTGGGGCGCAGTAAGGGTAAATGTATTTTACGCAACACCTGCAGCGGGCGGTAGCCCTGAATGCGGGCTGCTTCGTCCATGCTCGGACGGATCTCGGCCAAGCCGGCATTGATGGTTTGTAGCGAGACACTTAAAAAACGCACCACATAGGCAAACAGCAAGGCAAACAAGGTGCCCGAGAGTAATAAGCCCGGATTGTAGTCAAACCAGCTTTTGCTCAGTGCAATGATAGCGTGGTCTAGTTTGCTCAACACCAACAACAGGCCAACGGCAATCACCAACCCAGGAATGGCATAGCCTAAACCGGCAAAGGTCACACTCACGCGCACCGCAGGCGTAGGTAACTGGCGGCGGCCGTAACCAAGCCAAAGAGCCATGGTCACCACAATCACCGCGGCGATAAGAGCTAGCATAAAGCTGTTAAAGGTGAGCTGCCAAAAGTCAGGGTCGACCCACACTTGCCAGCGCTCTAATGACCAACTGGCCAGTTGCAGTGCCGGTAAAATAAAGCCAAACACTAGCGGTAACCAACACACCAAGCTGGCCAGCCAAGCTTTGGCGCCATGCAATTGGAAGGGTTGGGCGGGGCGACTAGAGCGTTGATCGTAACGTGCTTGGCGACGTGACCAGCGCTCTAAGAACATCAGGGCGATAACTGCTACCAGCAGCATCCCAGCCAGCTGCAGAGCACCGTTTAAATCACCTAAACCGTACCAAGTACGAAAAATACCGGTGGTAAAGGTGGTGACGCCAAAATAGGCGACGGTACCATAATCGGCGAGGGTTTCCATTAGCGCTAGGGTGGTGCCGGTCACTATAGCTGGGCGAGCCAGAGGCAACGCCAAGCGAGCAAAACACTGCCATGGGTTTAGGCCAAGACTACGTCCTGCTTCTAGCGTGGTGGCGGATTGCTGAATAAAAGTGGCTCGGGAAATCAGATAAACGTACGGAAACAGCACTAAACTCAAGACGAGGATAGCGCCGCCTAAGCTCCGAATTTGGGGGAACCAGTAATCACCGTAGCCCCAACCAAAGGTGTCGCGCAGCGTGGTTTGCACCGGACCGGCAAAATCAAGCATGCCGGTATAGGTGTAGGCGGTGATGTAGGCCGGCATGGCGAGTGGTAGTAGCAAGGCCCATGTGAGTAGGCGTTGACCAGGGAATCGACAGGCTGTAGTTAGCCAGGCGGTGCTTACGCCGAGCGTGATAACGCCAACGGCAACCCCAAGCAGTAACCATAAAGAATGCCGGATGTACTCGGGCACCACCGTTTGCCACAAGTGGCTAAGGGTAGCGTAATCACCGCCGATGAGCAGTTCTACGCCAACCCATAAAATCACTAACAACGGCAGCCCTAACAGAGCAGCCGTTGCAATCAGCGATAATTTACGCCACGCCGTGAACACGCTTAACGCCAGCCTGCACGGTTCATTAATTTAACCGCATCGGCATTGTTTTCACCTAAGAAACGCATGGACAGGTCGTCAGCTTTAAACTCGCCCCATGCTTGTAAGGTTTCGCTCCACTCTACCCCAGTTACGGCAGGGTATTCATTGTTGGTGGCGGCGTACCAAGCTTGCGATTCAGGCGACAGCAAGAACGCAATGAGTTGCTCTGCAGCGGCTTTATTTTTCGCATGTTTGGTGATGCCAATGCCACTGACGTTAACGTGGGTACCAAAGCTATCTTGATTGGGCCAGAAAATCTTCAGTTTGCTGGCGGCTTCGCGCTGCTCGGCGTCATCACCGGTCTGCATCAGGCCAAAATAGTAAGTATTGGCAACGGCTAGGTCACACATGCCTGCAGCGGCTGCTTTTAATTGGTCACGGTCACCGCCCACCGGAGGTTTTGCTAGGTTAGCAACAAGGCCTTCAGCCCATTGCTCGGTAGCCTCTGGGCCCCAGTGTTCGATTAGCGCCGCAGTTAACGATTGATTGTAAATGTTGTCTGAAGAACGGATACAGACTTTCTTGCGCCATTCTGGTTTAGCTAAGTCTTCGTACCCAGTTAATTGGCTCGGGTCAACTTTACCTTCAACATAGAAAATAGGGCGCGCCCGTAAGCTTAAGCCTACCCATAAATCATCGCTACCATGCAAATGCTCAGGCACTGCAGCTAACACAGCTGGGTCGGTCAGCGGCTGAAACACGCCTGCTTGCGCGGCACGGTGCAAGTTACCAGCATCAACGGTGAGGAATAAATCGGCCGGAGTGTTTTCGCCTTCGTTCTGTAACCGGGCCAGGAGGGCATCGCCGCCACCGGTTAATAAGCGTACTTCAATGCCAGTTTTGGCAGTAAATTGCTCTAGTGCAGGTTTAATTAGCGCTTCTTTACGCGCAGAATATACGTTAACCGTGGTAGCTTGTGCTACTGTTGCGGTTAAGCTTGCTGCAATTGCAGTCATGGTAAGTAATTTGCGGAACATGATTGAACTCATGGTGATTTACCTCGTAATGTTACGTGGATTATATAGAAAAAATAAAAGGAACGATATTGATTCGCATTAAGTAACCATTAAGAGTTATTCTCGTGCAAATGCGAATCATTATCAACAAATAATTTGTAAAATCTAGGAAAGAGACTTTCAGCCTATGTCAAATATGTCAGCACTAGCGCTCATTGGGGTGTTATCTATCTTGTGCCAATGGGGTGCATGGCGGTTAAAAATACCAGCGATTTTACCTCTGTTGTTAGTGGGATTAGCGATTGGCCCAGGTTTGGGCTGGTTAGATCCTGATGCGGTATTCGGTGATTTATTATTCCCCATTGTGTCACTTTCGGTTGCTATTATTTTATTTGAAGGCGCATTAACGCTGCGTTTTGATGAAATCCGTGGGCACGGCCGCATGGTAACTAACTTGGTTAGTATCGGCATGGTCATTACTTGGCTGATGATTGCGGCGGCGGCTTATTATCTGATTGGCTTTGGCTGGGAGATGGCGGCGCTGTTTGGGGCGTTGGTGGTGGTGACTGGCCCGACAGTGATCATGCCGATGTTACGATCGGTACGGCCGTTAGCTCGGCTGGGCAACATTTTACGTTGGGAAGGGATCATCATCGACCCGATCGGTGCCTTGTTAGCGGTGTTGGTGTATGAGTTTATTATTGCCAATCAAGGCGCCGGTATCAGCCACGCCATGCAGGCCTTTGCCACTACGTTAGGGGTAGGCTTCGCGCTGGGTTTTGCCAGCGGCAAATTACTCGGACAAGCGCTTAAATTTAGTATCTTTCCGCATTATTTGAAAAACGTCGCTACGGTAGCTGTGGTGTTAGGGGTGTTCGCCTTATCCAATGCCTTGCAACACGAGTCTGGACTGCTGACCGTGACTGTTATGGGGATGGTGATGGCGAATATGCGCGGGCTAGATTTAGATGACATCCTTGAGTTCAAAGAAACCTTAAGTGTGCTGCTTATCTCTGGGTTGTTTATTCTGTTGGCAGCTCGTTTAAATGCGGATGCCTTTAGCAGCCTAGGCATGCCGGCGGTGTTACTGTTGGTGATTATCATATTTGTGGTACGCCCAGTGAGTGTGTGGGTGTCTTCCATCGGTACCCAAACCACCTTTAAAGAGAAGATCTTGCTCAGTTGGATTGCGCCACGCGGGATTGTTGCAGCGGCGGTATCAGCGTTGTTTGCCTTAAAAATGCAAGAGGCTGGCTGGGAGCAAGCGGACGTGTTAGTTCCCTTGGTGTTCTTGGTGATTTTAAGCACTGTGGTGTTGCAAAGCTTAACCGCCAAGCCGTTGGCGCACTTTCTAACGCTGCGGGAACCGCCACCACGGGGCTTTCTCATATTTGGCGCCAATCCGCCGGCGCGGCAAATTGCCAAAGCCCTGAAGGAACATAATTTTCCGGTGTTATTAGCCGACACTAACTGGGAACACGTGAAGTTAGCACGCATGGAAAACTTGCCGGTGTACTTTGGTAACCCTACTTCAGAGCATGCTGAAAATAATATGGATCTGAATGGCATTGGCCAGGTGTTGATTCTGTCGCCATATCGGCAGTTAAACCCGGTTGTCGCGATGCACTTTATGGATTGGTTTGACGAAGACAAGATCTTTGCTCTGCAAAACTCCGAGCATGATGCGCCGGCTCGTAACCAATTACCGGAAGTGTTTCGTAAGCGCTTAAAATTGTTCGGCAAAGGGGTAAGCTTTTCTAAGTTATCAAGCTTGTCGTTTCAGGGAGCGCAGGTGAAAACCACTGCACTGACTGAGTCGTTTCACTACGATGACTATCAAGAGCGCTATGGTAACCGAGCTTTGCCGTTATTTGCCTTAGACGAACGTGGGGTATGCCATTTGTTTAGTGCGGACCAAACCTTTACGCCGGCAGCCGGTTGGCAGATTGTCGCGTTGATAAGTCCAGAGCAAGAAAAGAAGCCAGATCAAGCTTCCGCTTAACACTAAATTAACCAAGAAAACAGAAACTTACTACTTTGTTGCGAAATTGTAATTGATTTGGAAAATAAAGTTAGTTATAGTCTAACTCATGGATTGCGGGGTTACTTCACGGATTGACGTGACCCTGTTCGAACACGGATGTTCTTCCTTTCTTTTTATTCAGTGCCATTCCCTTTATACTCTTCTACTTAAATTACCGGTAAGTGAATCTTACCAGCCCAAGCTGCGGCCGCTGCCGTAGTGTCATGAGATGAATATGATGCAGTTGAACAAATCTTCCACATTGACGCATCTTGGTAGCCTAGTTGTGGCTGCGAGTTGTCTGTTGCTCAGCGGTTGTCAGCCAGCTGGCGATGCCGAACGCTTAACCAACCAAGAGCTAGCCTTAGTACAGACCCTCGACCAACAGCAGCTACCTAACCAAGATTGGGCGCTGTCGAGTGCGGTCATTCAGCTTAGTTTTTGTCGCAATCGAGTCAATGATGCCTTACTTGCCGAAGGCGAAGAACTCAATCGCTGGCGCTTGGTAGGTGAGCGCTCAGCGTTTCCGCGCCAACGTCAAGAAGGGCTAGAGCAGTTAGCAGAGCTCTACCATGACCATGGCGTGCTGTTATGGCAGCAGTGGGGGACGGTAAGTTCACAGTTATACCGCATTGCTTATCCTAGCCGATACAGCGAACCTAATGTGTTTAATGCGCTAGCCAGCTTAGGCCGCGATGAAAAAATTTGTTTCAGCTCGTTAGACGCCAGCCAAAGTGAGTAGTAACGCCTTATGACCGCTCTTCATCAACATTTACAAGCCAAACTCGAAGCCGCCTTTGCCCCTATTTACCTGCAATTGCTGAATGAAAGCGATCAGCACGGCACAGCTAGTGATGATTCTCACTATAAATTAGTGCTGGTGAGCGCTAGCTTCGTCGGGCAACGTTTATTACAGCGCCATCGGGCGGTCAACAAACTGCTGCAAGAAGAACTCGCCGGGCCAGTTCACGCGTTAGCTCTGCATCTTTACAGCCCAGACGAATGGCCGCTGCAGCAGGTTCCAGATTCACCAGCCTGTCGCGGCGGCAGTAAGCTCGACAACTAATCAGATCACTTGATGGGTGCAGCTCGGTTAAACTACCCGGATCAAAGCACCAGCTTGTTGATTATGGCTAACTCAAGCCTAGACCCTAGCTTAAAGGATAGTAGCAATGATTATTCAACCTAAAATTCGTGGTTTTATTTGTACTAACGCCCATCCAGTCGGCTGTGCAGCTCATGTACAACAACAAATTGATTTTATAAAACAACAACCTAAATTAGCGCAAGTGCCACAGCGGGTGTTAGTGATCGGCTGTTCTACCGGTTATGGTTTGGCCTCGCGTATTGCTGCTGCCTACGGTGCTGGCGCCAAAACCTTAGGTGTGTGTTTTGAAAAAGAGCCGAGCGAAAAACGCACCGCGACTGCAGGTTGGTATAACACGGCAGCATTTCATCAAGCAGCTAAGGCTGATGGTCTTTATGCCCATACCATCAACGGTGATGCTTTCTCGAATGAAATCAAAGCACAAGTTATTGAACAAATTAAGCAAGACTTCGGTCAGGTTGATTTGGTGATCTACAGCTTGGCTTCGCCGAAGCGTAAAGATCCGGTTACAGGTGAAGTTTATAGCTCAACGTTGAAGCCTATTGGTGACAGCTATACCACCAAAACCTACCACACCGACAAAGACCAAGTGACTGAAATCACTTTAGATCCTGCTACTGATGACGAAATTGCGCAAACCATCAAAGTGATGGGTGGCGAAGATTGGGAACTTTGGTTGGCAGCCCTGCACGATGCTGGCGTATTAGCACCTAATGCAAAAACCACGGCCTACACCTATATTGGTAAAAAGCTGACCTGGCCAATTTACGGTCATGCCACCATTGGTAAAGCTAAAGAGGACTTGGACCGTGCGGCAGCTGCGATGCGTACGCGCTATACCGATCTTAATCTAGAAGCCTACGTATCTTCATTAAAGGCCCTAGTGACTCAAGCTAGCTCAGCAATTCCTGTCATGCCGCTATATATCTCGTTGATTTATGGGGTGATGAAGCAAGAGGGTACCCACGAGGGATGTATTGAACAAATATATCGATTGTTCAACGAAGCCCTTTACAGCGACGACCGGTTATTGGATGAAGCTGGCCGCTTATTTATGAATGGCTGGGAAACCAATGATGCAACGCAAGCTAAGGTTGAAGCTCTTTGGCATCAAGTGAATCAAGAAAATTTCCATCAATTGGCTGACTACGCAGGTTATCACAGTGATTTCTTGAAGTTGTTTGGTTTTGGGATTGATGGCGTTGATTATGATGCGGATGTCGATCCTATGGTTGGGTTTGATTGAAGGGCAACAGCAAAGCTCGGTTAGCTTTTAGAGAGGAGCTATTGGTTGGCTTTTTCGGTGACCGAAATACGACTAACGAATAACGACTATCGATTGGTTTTTACATTTGTTTTGTAATCCAAAAGTGCTAAAATGCCGGCCCTAGGTGAAAATGGACAGAATTTGGTCAGTCGCGGCGTGCGGAGAAATGCGTACGGCGTGGCTGGAATGAGATTAATCTTCCCTAACGAGTAGTGCAAACGCGTATGATTACGATCAAAAAAGGGCTAAATATCCCAATCTCGGGAATGCCCCAACAAGCTATTGATGATGGTCAAGCCATCACCACCGTTGCCGTACTGGGTGAAGAGTATGTGGGGATGCGCCCAACCATGCAGGTTAAGGTTGAGGACCGCGTCAAAAAAGGCCAGGTACTTTTCGAAGATAAGAAAAACCCAGGAATTAAATTCACTGCACCAGCTGCTGGCGTTGTAAAAGACGTGATGCGTGGCGCCAAACGTGTGTTACAAGCCGTTATTATTGAAATTGACGGTGATGAGCAAGAAACGTTTGCCAGCTACGACAGTAAAGACTTAGCTAGTTTGCCGCGCGACCAAGTGGTTGAGCAATTGAACAATGCGGGTCAATGGGTAGCCTTACGTACGCGACCTTTTAGTCGTTCGCCGAAGCTAGACGCAGAGCCTACTGCGATCTTCGTGAATGCGATGGACACCAATCCGTTAGCGGCCGACCCAGCTGTAATCATCAGCCAAGAGCAACAAGCCTTTATCGACGGTCTGAACCTGTTAACCACGTTAACCAAAGGTAAGGTGTTTGTGGCGAAAGCTGCTGATGCAAAAGTTGATGTGGGTCATGCTAAGGTTCAATTAGAGACCTTTGCTGGTCCGCATCCTGCTGGTCTGGTAGGTACTCATATTCATTTCTTACAGCCGGTATCTATGGCCAAGCAGGTTTGGCACATCGGTTATCAAGACGTGATTGCCTACGGTAAATTATTCACCACCGGCCAGGTTTACACCGACCGTGTGGTTGCTTTAGCCGGCCCTGGTACGAAAAAACCTCGGTTATTGCGTACTCGGATGGGCGCAAACTTGCGTGAACTAACCAAAGGTGAGTTGGCGCAGGGTAAAAACCGGATTATTTCTGGCTCAGTACTAAACGGTCACAAAGTTGACGATGCTCATCAGTGGTTAGGTCGTTTCCATACCCAAGTGAGTGTGTTGCCTGAGGGTGATCAGAAAGAATTCTTTGGTTGGATCAAGCCTGGTTCAAACCAACACTCAGTTACGCGTGCATACTTGGGTCATTTGTCACCTAAAAAGTTGTTTGCGATGACGACTACCACCAACGGTTCAGATCGTTCAATGGTGCCAATCGGCAACTATGAGCGCGTGATGCCGCTTGATATTTTACCAACGATTTTGCTACGTGACTTGCTCTCTGGCGATACTGAACAGGCGCAAAAGTTAGGCTGTTTAGAACTCGACGAAGAGGATTTAGCGCTCTGTTCTTATGTTTGCCCAGGCAAATATGAGTACGGTCCGGTGTTACGTAACATGTTGACCGAAATTGAGAAAGAGGGCTAATCATGGGCTTGAAACATTTTCTTGAGAAAATTGAGCCAAACTTCGAGAAAGGCGGCAAGTACGAGAAGTTCTATGCCTTATACGAAGCAGCGGCAACTATTTTCTATACGCCAGGTAAAGTGACCAAAGGCATTACCCACGTTAAAGATAGCGTTGACCTAAAACGCATCATGATTTTGGTGTGGATGATGACTTTCCCAGCGATGTTCTGGGGTATGTACAACATCGGTAACCAAGCGGCATTAGCCTTAACTGACGGTTATCAGTTAGCTGATATCTGGCAAGTAGGTATTTTTACTGCCTTAGGTGGTGATCTAGCTACCGCTGGCTGGGCCGGTAAACTGTTCTATGGCGCCTGCTTCTTTGTACCTGTGTACGCGACAACCTTTATTGTGGGTGGTTTCTGGGAAGTTTTATTTGCTTCTGTACGTAAGCACGAAATCAACGAAGGCTTCTTCGTCACGTCAGTTCTGTTTGCCTTAACCTTGCCCGCAACCATGCCGTTATGGCAAGTAGCCTTAGGTATTACCTTTGGTGTGGTGATTGGTAAAGAAGTGTTTGGCGGTACTGGCCGTAACTTCTTGAACCCAGCCTTAACCGGTCGTGCATTCTTGTACTTTGCCTTCCCAGCGTCTATCTCTGGTGAGCAAGTATGGACTGCAGTTGACGGCTACTCTGGCGCTACTTTGCTAAGCCAAGCAACTCAGGGCACTGATTACATTGCTAATATGGATTTATGGATGGATGCCTTCTTAGGTAATATCCAAGGTTCAATGGGCGAAGTATCTACCCTGATGATTCTGATTGGCGGTTTAGCACTGATTTACTTCCGTATTGCCTCATGGCGCATCGTATCAGGTGTGTTTGTAGGTATGGTCGCGTTGTCATTATTGTTCAACGTGATTGGCAGTGACAGCAACCCGATGTTTGCTATGCCTTGGTACTGGCACCTGGTGGTAGGTGGTTTTGCCTTCGGTATGATGTTTATGGCAACGGACCCAGTGTCAGCCTCATTCACCAACAAAGGTAAGTTTTATTATGGCTTCTTAATTGGTGCCATGACGGTACTTATCCGAGTGGTAAACCCTGCGTATCCAGAAGGTATTATGTTAGCGATTTTATTCTCTAACGTATTTGCCCCGCTGTTTGACCACTTTGTTGTTCAATCAAACATTAAACGGAGACTGGCACGCAATGGCTAATAAAAATGAATCACTAGGCAAAACGCTGTTTGTGGTTATCGCCCTCTGTTTAGTGTGCGCGATAATCGTGGCAGGTTCTGCGGTTGGCTTGAAGCCTTTACAACAGAAGAACGCTGCGCTAGACATGCAACGTAACGTGTTAGATGCTGCAGGTTTATTAACCCCAGAAACTAACGTTATCGAGCTGTTTGAGCAGCGCGTAGAGACGCGTTTATTCAACCTTAATACGCTCGAAGAAGTTGAATCTGTAGACGGCAAAAATGCCACGGACTACGATCCTATCGCGTCTGCTAAAAAAGCAGGTTTGGGCACTAAATTAGATAAAGCTGATGACGAAGCTGGTATCGGTTCTCGTGAAGATGTAGCTAAAGTCTATTTTATCAATGATGCCCAAGGCGAGTTAGAGACAGTCGTTGTGTTTGTTCGCGGCTACGGCTTGTGGGGTACCATGTACGGCTTCATGGCAGTGGCACCTGACATGAACACCATCAAAGGTATCAACTACTACGAGCACACTGAAACTCCAGGGTTAGGTGGCGAAATCCAGAATCCAAACTGGGCTGCCAGCTGGCAGGGTAAAGAAATCTACGCCGACGGCGAGGTTGCTCTTAACGTGACGAAAAACGTGACTGACCAAGCTCATGACGTAGATGCACTGTCTGGTGCAACCTTAACCAGCAACGGTGTTGAAAACACCATGCAGTTCTGGTTTAGCGACAAGGCTTACGGCCCGCTATTTGACAAAATTCGCAAAGGGGAGCTGAACTAATGGCGAGTGCAAAAGAAGTCAAAGAGGTTCTGTTTGGACCGATTTTTGCCAATAACCCAATTGCCTTACAAATCTTAGGTATTTGCTCGGCGTTGGCAGTAACGTCAAAAATGGAAAATACTTTGGTTATGTGTATTGCACTAACCTTAGTAACGGCATTTTCTAACTTGTTTATCTCAATTATCCGTAACCACATTCCTTCGAGTGTACGGATTATTGTGCAAATGACGATCATTGCCAGCTTGGTTATCGTGGTTGACCAAATCCTGCGTGCTTACGCCTACAGCATCGCCAAAGAACTGTCGGTATTCGTTGGTTTGATTATTACCAACTGTATCGTGATGGGCCGTGCTGAAGCCTATGCGATGAAGAGTACTCCAGGCTTATCGTTCTTGGACGGTATTGGTAACGGCTTAGGTTACTCGGTGGTGTTGTTAACCGTGGGCTTTATTCGTGAGCTGTTCGGATCAGGTAGCCTGTTCGGTTATCAGATCATGCAGCTAGCTTCTGAAGGCGGCTGGTATCAGCCGATCGGTTTGTTGGTATTGCCACCAAGTGCGTTCTTTATTATCGGTGGTTTTATTTGGGTACTGCGTACCTTCCGTACCGAACAAGTAGAGCCGAAGGAATAAGGAGCAGACCATGGAAGCTTATATCAGTTTATTTATTAAATCGATTTTCGTTGAAAACTTAGCGTTATCGTTCTTCCTAGGTATGTGTACTTTCTTGGCAGTATCAAAGAAAGTAACCACAGCTTTTGGTTTGGGCGTTGCAGTAATCGTTGTACTGGGCATTTCAGTACCGGTGAATAACTTGGTTTACCACAACATTTTGGCGCCGGGTGCGTTAGATTGGGCTGGTTTCCCTGATGCAGACTTGAGTTTCTTGCGTTTCTTAACCTTTATCGGCGTTATTGCAGCGTTGGTACAGATTTTGGAAATGGCATTAGACAAATACGTACCAGCTTTGTACAACGCGTTAGGTATCTTCTTACCTTTGATTACCGTGAACTGCGCTATCTTTGGTGGTGTGTCCTTCATGGTTGAGCGTGATTATAACTTCACTGAAAGTGTGGTTTACGGTATCGGTAGCGGTATCGGCTGGGCCCTTGCCATTGTTGCCTTGGCAGCAGTGCGTGAGAAACTGAAATACGCCGATGTACCAGATGGTTTACGCGGTTTAGGTATTACCTTTATTTCAGTTGGTCTGATTGGATTGGGCTTTATGTCATTCTCTGGCGTATCCCTGTAACAAGCACCGGTAACGATAACAACGGATTAACAAGAGGTACGAGTCGATGCAAGGGCAAGATTTAACACTTATAGCGCTCGGCGTAGGCATGTTTACCTTGATTGTATTAATTTTAGTGGCGGTGATCATGGTCGCCAAATCAAAATTAGTGCCTCAGGGTGATGTCGAGATTTTAATTAATGATGACGAAGACAAGAAGATTACCACGCAGCCAGGTACTAAATTATTAGGCGCCTTAGCTAATGCTGGTATCTTCGTATCGTCAGCTTGTGGTGGTGGTGGTTCATGTGGCCAATGCCGCGTGATTATCAAAGAGGGTGGCGGTGATATTCTGCCTACCGAACGTGATCACATTAACCGCAAAGAAGCTCGTGAAGGCTGCCGTTTATCGTGTCAGGTAAACGTGAAGCAAGATATGAAAATCGAGCTTCCAGAAGAAGTGTTTGGTATTCGCAAGTGGGATTGTACGGTTAAGTCTAACAACAACGTAGCCACCTTCATCAAAGAGTTTGTGGTGCAGTTGCCAGAAGGCGAAGAAGTACCTTTCCGCGCCGGTGGTTATATTCAGATCGAATGTCCACCGCATCACGTGAAATTTAAAGACTTCGAGATTGAAGATAAATTCCGTGGTGACTGGGAACACTTTGGCTTCTTTAACTTAGAATCTAAAGTTGACGAAGAGACCATTCGTGCTTACTCGATGGCGAACTACCCAGATGAGAAAGGCATTATCATGTTGAACGTGCGTATCGCTACGCCTCCGCCACGTGATATGAGCTTACCGCCAGGCAAAATGTCATCGTACATTTTCAGCTTGAAAGCTGGCGACAAAGTAACGATTTCTGGTCCATTTGGTGAATTCTTTGCTAAGGACACCAAAGCAGAAATGGTGTTTGTTGGTGGTGGTGCTGGTATGGCGCCGATGCGTTCACACATCTTTGACCAATTACGTCGTCTGAAAACCGACCGTAAGATGACTTTCTGGTACGGTGCACGTTCTAAGAAAGAAATGTTCTACGTGGAAGATTTCGACATGTTGGCGCGTGAAAACGACAACTTTGAATGGCATGTGGCCTTGTCTGACCCACAACCAGAAGATAACTGGGAAGGTTACACCGGCTTTATCCATAACGTGTTGTACGAAAACTATCTGAAGGATCATGATGCGCCTGAAGATTGTGAGTTCTACATGTGTGGACCACCGATGATGAACGCAGCAGTTATTAAAATGCTCAAAGATTTGGGCGTAGAAGATGAAAACATCCTATTGGATGACTTTGGTGGCTAAGCTTGGCTTAGCCCCTTTAATAGCCTGATTTAAAGGTGGAAAAGAGCCTGATGAAAACAACCAGTTCATCAATGCTACGAGTTTGGCTAGCCCTAGTGGGGCTAGCCTTTTTCGTTTCTTGTACCCATGCGCCGCAACAATTGGCGGTGTCTGGTAAGACGATGGGGACGACCTATCACATCTCTTATGTTACGGCGAATCCGCAGCATAGCCCTGAACAAGTGAAGCAACGAGTGGATGCGGTGCTGGAGCAAATCAACAGCCAGATGTCGACTTACGACCCGCAATCGGAACTATCGTTGTTTAATAGCCGTCAAACGACAGAGCCGGTGGTTATTTCGCGGTCGTTAGAAACTGTGATTCGACGCGCGCTAGAAATTGCCAACGAAACCGATGGCGTACTTGATGTTACGGTCGGGCCATTAGTTAATCTATGGGGCTTTGGGCCACTGGCTAAGCCAGAGCGTAAGCCCACAGAGGCCGAGCTGCAAGCTATGATAGATGAGGTGGGGTATCAGCATGTTCATGTTGAGAACCACCAGTTACGTAAAGCTAAGCCCGAGATTCATATTGATTTATCGACCATTGCCAAGGGCTATGGCGTGGATCGCGTCGCAGTATTGTTGGAGCAGATGGAAATCACCAATTATCTCGTTGAGATTGGTGGTGAGATGCGTACGCGTGGCACTAAGCCTGGTAATCAACCTTGGCGCATTGCGATAGAAAAGCCGGTCACCAGCGAGCGCAGTGTGCAACGGGTGATTGAGCCGGGCGATGCGGGAATCGCAACTTCTGGTGATTATCGTAATTACTACGAAGAAGATGGTGTGCGTTATTCACACATTATCGATCCTCGTACCGGCTATCCTATTCAACATAATTTGGTGTCGGTTACCGTGGTAGCGCCCACCAGTATGGATGCTGACGCCTATGCGACAGCATTGACGGTGATGGGGCCAGAACAAGCGTTAGCCTTTGCCGAGCAAAAGGGCTTGGCGGTGTTACTGATTAGCCGCGAGGCCGAAGGCTTTAAAGAAGAAAGTAGTACTGCATTTAAGCAGTATCAGCAGTAACCGAAGGGGGTTAGTATGGGAATGTTTTTAGCAGTATTCGGCATCATGCTAGTAGTGGTGTTAGCCATGTCGGTTGGGTTTATTGCCCAGCGTAAAACCATTTCGGGAAGTTGTGGTGGTATTTCTGCCTTGGGTATGGATAAAGCTTGTGACTGCAAAGATCCGTGTGACGAGCGCAAGGCTAAGATAGCTGCCGAAGAAAAGGCCGCCGCAAAACGTGCAGCCAAAGAAAAACTTTGGCAAGATAACCGTATAGATTCGTAAAGGTGCAAGTTTTAAAACCTAATTAAGGGAGTAGTACCATGGTAACACCGGTTCAGATTAAGCCGAAAACGGCGGAAATTTACCTCGATTGCAACGCAACGACGCCGGTGTTACCGCAAATTGCTCAGGCCGTTCGGCACGTGATGGAGCATGTCTTTGGTAACCCCAGTAGTAGCCATATCACTGGGCTGCAAGCACGCTATATTCTTGATAGTACCCGCCGTCTAGGACGCCAGCTAGTGGGCGCAGGGCTTGGCCGTTTTATCTTCACCAGCGGTGCTACCGAAGGCATTCAAACAGCGGTGTTATCGGCCCTCACCCATGCTAGAAATACCGACCATGGTCAGCGTCGTTGGCTGTTATACGGAGCTACTGAGCACAAAGCGGTGCCGCAAGCGCTTGAGCACTGGAATAATATTTTACGTTTGAATGCCGAGCTCAAAGCTATTCCGGTTAACCGTCAAGGTCTGTTAGATCTAGACTTTATTGCCGAGCATGTAGGCGCAGCCCACATGATTTGTACCATGGCTGCCAACAACGAAACTGGTGTACAACAAGATTTAGCCCAGTTAGAACAAGTGATCCGTAGCAATAACCCAACCATTCCTTGGATGGTGGATTGCGTGCAGGCCTTGGGTAAGTTAAAGCTAGAATTAGCACAAACCAGCATTGATTATGCCCCTTTTAGTGGCCACAAGTTGTACGGCCCCAAAGGCATCGGCTTTTTATACGTGCGCCAAGCAGCGCCATTTACGCCCCTGATTATTGGTGGTGGACAAGAGCAAGGACAGCGGTCTGGAACGGAGAACCTACCGGGCATTGCCGCTTTACATGCGCTGTTTGAGTTATTGCTTAATGATCAACAGCAAGTTTTTAAATCGACCGCAACCCTTTGTGAGTATCGGGACCAATTGTTGGCTGCGTTAAAACAAGCGTTTCCTACCCTCGAGCTGAACCACGATTTGGATTTAAGCTTACCTACCACGCTTAACTTTTCGGTACGTGGCATGGCGTCTCGCGACATCATGGATGTATTTGATGCGGCTAACATTCGAGTCAGTTCAGGTTCTGCCTGCAGCTCAGGTGTCACTCGTAGCTTTGTGCTAGATGCCATGGGCCTTGAAGATTGGCGCTCATGTTCAGCGATTCGATTATCCTTTGGGCCAGCCACCGAAGCTGCCACCATCAAGGCCGCGTGTGAGCGGATTCAAACGGCGGCTCATGCCTTACGCCAGTCATGCTTATTGATTGCAGATACCAGTGAAGATATTGATTCTAATCTGGATGGTGTGGTGCAACTAAGGTTTGGCAATCAGTGCTGCTATTTATTGATTGATAAAGCCGCTAAAGAGATGGTGGTCATCGACCCTTTACCCGAGTTGGCTGAGCGTATTGAACGTTTGGTGGCTTGCCAGCATTATTGTGTGAAAGCGGTACTCACCACTGAGCCACAGCCGGCTAATAGCCCTGCAGCTATGTTGGCTCAGTTACTGAGTTGTGAGGTAGCGCAAGCGGACCTTGATGCCGTGGGTTGGCCGCAGGCATACAACGGTGGCTGTGATGTGCCGTTGGGTTGCGCCGCCACGGTAGAGGGCTGCTTAGCTGTAGGACAGCGCCGCCTGTTTCGCGTAGGCACGCGCCAACCGGTGTATTTGTTAAGCTCGCCGCTTACTACGGACGCTCCTGCAGAAGTAGACTTTGCCTTTATCGGTGACATTCAGCAGCCAGAACTGATTCGATCGATGGTTCATGACAACACCTTGTTGTTAAGCCGGGCCGATGATGATTTTCGTATCACTCAGCGCTGGTGCGAATTAGCTGGTCATTGCGTTAACTGTGAGTTAGTGGATGTTGACCTAGAAGCCCAGCAAGAGTGGCTCAGCAAGCCTGATGCCTTGGTGATTGATGTACGTGAGCAGCAAGAATTTGCAGTGAGTGATTTGGGTTTAGCGGCCGAGGTAATCAACGTGCCGTTAACGCGTTTGGCGCAGTTCATTTATGAGCACCGTGAAAGCTATCAGCAGCGGCCGATTGTCTGTGTCTGTCGCTCTGGGCATCGCAGTGCTGTGGCAGCTCGGGTGCTGGCTCGGCTTGGGTTTAGCCAAGTGAGCCATTTAAATGGCGGCACCGCCTTGTTACTGGCCAGCTAAAGTTAAGTTGGCTAGCGCGAGGGTTGCTTCAGAATAGGTTACTCGGTAAAAGTAACTTTTGCGAGGTAGCCGTCTTTACCCACCAGATAACAGCTGTTAGTGCTGCAGGCGCTATTCCAAATATTTGCTTCAGCGAGGGTCTGCCAGGTATCTCTGCTGCTATTGAGTAAAGCCGCACCGGTTGGGTTGGTGACCAGAATACTGCCATCATTGCGCACCGTTAGGCTATACAAGGCACCGCTCAATGGTGGTTCGGTTAAGGCGGTAAACTGGTCGTCTTTATACTCTACCAAGCGTGGTTTCGCATCGGCATGGTTCAAGCTGCCGCCAGCCAACAGGATATGCTTTTCGCTAAACGGCCAAACACTGGCAATACCAGCACTCGGACCTGCCGGTAAAGGCGTATCGATAGCTTTAAAGCGAATGCCAAAATTACGTTTAACCAGCAAGCGGGCAGTGTTGCCGTTGGCAGTACCAATTGCCCAAATGCCATTGTTGTGACGTAAACAGCCACCACTTGCAGCTAGGCCACCTTCATCGGAAAGCGGTTGGGTATCAACCATGTTGCTGGCGGAAAGCCAGTTGCGACCGTCTACACTGCGCACCATGTTCCAACGGTTTTCTACCGTGTCACCATAAACCCAAGCTTCGTTGGTGGCGGATAACGCCATACAATTGAGAAATTGATTACCGCCCGCGCGATAGCGCAATTGCCAATTACGGCCACCGTTGCTGGTGTAATAGATACGCGAATCGCCATTATTGCCAATGCTTAACGCATACGCATGGTTGGCATCGAGGGCCTCAATATCACGAAATTGGAGGTTCTGGGTGGCCGGCTGAAAATACTCCCAGGTTACGCCAGCATCACTACTGCGAGCAATATGCGAGTTCGAACCGCTTAGCCAAATCACATCAGGGTTAGGAACACTAACACCAATCCAATTCACGTCAGCTTTCGTGGGAATCAGGGTCAGGCTTGCTGCCAAAGTAAGTGCGCTTAACATCATGAATAACTTAACCTATTGTTCTGTAGCATCAATTGTCGCTGACCTTAGCAGCAATTCGTGCTCGGGTATCAGGCGTTAGTGGTTACCATAGCACGGAACTGGGTTAGGAGTTCAATCGTAACTTTTGCAACCTTAACGCATTTAATACGACGGAGACTGAACTTAACGCCATAGCGCCACCGGCTAACCAAGGAGCGAGTAGGCCAGAGGCCGCAATCGGTATTCCTAACGTGTTATACGCAAAGGCCCAAAATAAGTTTTGTCGGATGTTACCCACGGTTTTTTCGCTAATCTCTAAGGCGTGTAGCAACGAGCGTAAATCGGCCCGCATCAGGGCAATATCCGCGGTTTCTAGAGCAACGTCGGTACCTGTGCCCATGGCAATGCCAACGTTAGCAGTCGCCAAAGCCGGCGCATCATTAATACCATCACCCACCATGGCCACGATGTCGCCCTGTTGCTGCAACTCAGCAACGGCAGCTGCTTTGTGTTCAGGTAAAACATTAGCGCGGACCTCGGTGATCCCAACTTGGGCCGCAATGGCAGCGGCAGTACGCTGGTTGTCACCAGTTAACATCACCACTTTTAAGCCGCGCTGTTGTAGTGCTGCAATAGCCTCTGCTGCATGCTCACGCACGGTATCTGCTACGGCGACAATACCTACTAGCTGTTTATCCCAGCTAATTAACATGGCAGTTTTGCCTTGCTCTTCTAATTCTTGTTGGCGCGCACTCCAAGCGTCACTTTCAATATTGTGCTCGCGCATTAAACGCAAGTTACCAATCTGTAAGTGATGGCTGGTTGATGGTTGCTCAGCGTCAGTATCAGTGTGCACAAGTTGCACTTGCGCTGATACACCGCGCCCGGTATGGGCGGTGAAATCTGTTAATTGCACCATCTTGGCGGTGCTAGAATCAACCTCAATACCAGTTGCAATAGCTTGCGCTAGTGGGTGCTCAGATTGTGTCTCAAGCGCTTGAACTGCAGCGCGCAACTGCTCTGGCGTGAGTTCTTGGATGCCTTTGAGATCGATTTCTAAATCCGTAAGAGTGGGGGTACCAGCGGTGATAGTGCCCGTTTTGTCCAGTACCACAGTGGTGACACTATGGGTGATTTCTAACACATCACTTTGCTTGAACAAGATGCCCATTTGCGCGGCGCGGCCAGAGCCCGCCATAATCGATGTTGGCGTGGCTAAACCTAGGGCGCAAGGGCAGGCAATCACTAAGACGGCAACAGTCGCCTCTAGCGCACTGCGATAATCGCCTGGTGCCAGCCATAACAGCCAGACCAAGAACGTCATTAAAGCAATAACTAAGACCACAGGTACAAAGATGGCCGAAACTTTATCGGCAAGCCGTTGAATGGGCGCTTTGGAGTTTTGTGCTTGCTCTACAATAGCGATGATTTGTGCCAGCGCCGAGTCTTTTCCTAGCTTGCTGACTTTAGCTTTAACAAAGCCTTGTTTGTTAATAGAGCCGGCCACCAAGGTATCGCCGGGTTGCTTGTCGGCGGGCACACTTTCACCGGTAAGCATGGCTTCGTCAACGCTGGTGGTGCCTTCAATCACTACGCTGTCAGCCGGGATCTGTTGGCCGGGTTTAATGTGAATGATATCCCCGACCACCAGCTCAGCAATGGGCGCCAGCTTGGCTGAACCATCGGCTTGCTGGCGTAGGGCATGCTTAGGTTGTAGTTGCAGCAACTGCTTAATGGCCGCCGAAGATTGGCCTTTGGCACGAGCTTCAAACCATTTGCCGAGCAAAATAAGCGTGATAAGTACTGCACTGGTTTCAAAGTAGAGCCCTTGATGAGCTGCCATAGCGCCTTCGGTGAGCGCTAAGTAGACGCTGTAAAAATAGGCCGCTGAGGTGCCTAACGCGACCAACACATCCATATTAGCAGCACCGGCGCGCAGGGCGGTGTAGCTACCCTTGTAAAACTGCCAGCCAATAATAAACTGCACGGGTGTAGCCAGCGCCATCTGTACCCATGGGTTCATCAACCAAGCCGGCACATAGTTGCCGGCAGTAAAACTAAAGTGGCCCACCATGGTGTACAGCAGCGGCGCCGATAACAGAGCGGCGGCAACAAACTTGTACCATTGCTGACGCTGTGCTCGCTGTCGTGGGTCGGCCGCGGGAGTTGCGCTTTGATGGTCAATCAGGGCTGCATCAAACCCAGCTTGCTGTACTGCAGCTACTAGCCCGTCTGCGGTTTTATTGGTACTAGTAACTGCGGCTACTTCATTAGCAAAGTTAACATTCACCGAGGTAACCCCTGGTACCGCTTGCAGCGCACGTTCGATACTACGAGCGCAGCCGGCGCAACTCATGCCACTTAGTTGTAACTGAAAGGTCTGGGTTGCCATAGGAATCTCCTGCAAATTGGTTAAAGTTAACTCATGCTAGTGCTGTTGTTACTGAGCATTCACCGACTGGTTGGTGATACCTATACTATCGTCGGCCATGAAGTAAACATAAGTTGGCATGAGCTGCTCAGCAGTTTTGAGTTTGCTGGCATCTTCAGCCGGATAAGCTTTTGAGCGCATGGTGGTGCGGGTCGCGCCCGGATTAATCACATTAACCCGAACGTGGGTGCCTTCATACTCATCGGCCATCACTTGGGCTAAACCTTCGGTAGCAAATTTGCTCACTGCATATGGGCCCCAAAACGCGCGGCCTTGGCGACCAACACCAGACGAAGTAAAGACAATGCTCGGCTGTGCAGCGCGTTTTAACGCTGGCATCAAGGCTTGAGTAAGCATGAACTGGGCGGTGACATTGATTTGCATGATCTCGTTCCAAGAATCATGATCGATGTGCTCAAACGGCGACAATACACCCAAGACGCCAGCGTTGTGGAGCAAACCATCTAGTTTGCCAAATTGCTCAACGATAGTAGCATTTAAGCCTTGATAGTGAGTTTTTGTGGCGCCTTTTAAATCCAACGGCACAATGGCGGGCTCTGGACCACCAGCGGCAATAATCTCATCATACACAGCTTCAAGTTTTTTGACCGTGCGGCCCAATAAAATAACGGTAGCACCACAGCTTGCAAAGGTTTTTGCCGCAGTACGGCCAATGCCGTCGCCGGCCCCGGTCACAAGAATGGTTTTACCTGCTAAAGTATCTTTGTTGAACGAGTAATTATGCATTGCAGTCATTTTATGCTTACACTTATGTTGATGTAGAAAGCTGCAAGTGTACTGTTTTTTGCTATGATTCTCAGCAGCTGGATAGAATATTATTAAAAATACTTTTAAGTTTGGCCGTAGCAGTGTATAAAATTTTGTTAATTGATATGTCTTGTCGTACCAGTTTAAAAAGGCGATGATAGGCAAGACGAATAAAAAGCATCTGCAGGTGCTCAATACATAACAACACGAACAAGGATTGGGGAAGCCTCATGAAAAAACTCTTGCTTGTAACAGCGATCGGTAGCGCACTCAGCTTAGTTGGCTGCGGTGGTGGCGATGACGCACCAGAGTCGGTCGTTACAGAATACCAAGTAGCAGCAACACGCGCTGTATTTGACCCATCTAATGGGCAGGTACCGGTGCCGTCGAATATTTTATTAAGTGGTACTGTTGATGGTACGTTAAATATCCCAGTCGCAGATCCTACTGATGGTGGTAACCCGCAAGTAGCTATCAACGGTTTGGACGGTTGGGGGACTCACTCCACGTTAACCTTTAGCTTCTCGTTACCGAAAGATGCCAATGGCAATGACGTGACCGTGGATAGCAGCTCACTAGAAGCGCCAGGTGCGGTGCGGATGTTTGAAGCCGTGATGGGCGGGACTGCGGTGAACGAAACTTGTGCTGCAGCTAACCCTGCTGCTACCTGTGCCGTTGCTGCTGAATTAACCTATGGCGTGGATTATATCGTACGTGCCACCGGCCCAGCTGGTGTTGCCGTGATTCCACTAAAACCATGGAAACCAAAAACCGGTTATTTAGCTATTTTAACCGATAACATCACCGACTCCTTGGGCCGCTCCGTGAAGCCGTCACAAACTTACGGTTTGATGAAACGCAACGTTGAAACCGATCCTGTCTCAGGGGATGCTTCTGCGCTGAGCTTGCAAGGTTTGATTAACAGCCATGAAAACGCATTGGCGGCCGCTGGTGTGGATAAAGACAGCATCATTTATGCGTCAAGTTTTACCACCCAGTCTACTGATGATGCCTTCCATATGGTGAAAACCATGATGGCGGCACAGTTTGCACAGTCTGCCCAAGTAGGCTTGCCGAGCCCGAACATTTTAGGCGCACCTTTGGGTGTGAGCGTTGCTGATTTCCTCGTTAGCAATGGTATGTTGGAGCCCGATCCAACGAGCCTAGCTTACTTAGCCGCAACTGCTGCTAACATGTATCAAGCCCAAGTGAGCTTGCCTTATTTTTCACCGTTACCCACGGCTGAAAATCCACAAGCGCCACTGCAAGGTCGCTGGCAGGCAAAATGTGATAGCGGTGTTTCTGTCTTAGGCGCTATTCAAGCCGGTGCAATCGACCCAATGAACACCCCTAGTATCAATCCAGCATGGTTGGCTGGTGGTGCTAGTACCTTCATCCCAGCTTGGGTACAACAGTGTTTGTTGGCAACAGACCCAGCAGTCATTGCCAGCATGGACTTCCCTGGCGTAGATACTGAACGCCATGTCACCAAATACAACCCAGTACCTGCGGTGCAAGGTAATCAGACTATTGGTGCCATAGTGACTGTACCTAACCCAGCGGCGGCGGCTCCAGTTCGTGCAGCCTTAGGTTTAGGTGAGTTGACCATGCCAGAAGGCGGTTGGCCAGTAGTGATTTTCCAACACGGTATTACCGCAGATAAAGGCAGTGCCTTAGGGATTGCTGGTACCTTAGCCGTAGCAGGTTTTGCTACCGTAGCTATCGACCATCCGCTGCATGGTGATCGTGGCTTCGGTCCGATCAACGCAACCAGCGGCAAAGGCCCAGCAACTGCGTACATGAACTTGGGTAGCTTGTTAACTACGCGTGATAACTTACGCCAATCGATCTCTGATATGTTAGGTTTACGCTTAAGCTTAAATGCTAACAACTTAGGCATTGATGGTACTAACGCTTACTTCGTTGGTCACTCGCTAGGTGCTATCACTGGTACACCATTTACGGCATTAGCTAATTCACCGCTAAGCGGCGACCTTGCCCCTTATTCTTCATGGTTTGAAGTACAAGGCAGCAGCTTGATGGCACCGGGTGCTAGTATCGCGAACTTCTTGTTAGGTTCACCGAGCTTTGGCCCAGTAATTAAGAGCCAGTTGTTGTATTCACAAAGCCCTGATTTTGCTGCGGCAGTGAATGCAGCGGCAGAAGGTGCTGGTATTGCGCCAACAGATCCACAGTTCCAAGGCTTGTTAATTCAAGTGTATAACGGTTTCTGGGGACAGTTGAGTGCAGCTGAGCAAGCTGAAATTAACGGTGTGTTTGAGCAATTTGCCTTTGCCGCACAAACCGTGGTTGATTCAGCCGACCCAATTAACTACGCAGCGGCAGTACGTGCTACTGAAAGCCCAATTCACTTGATTGAAGTGGTAGGTAACGGTAGTGATGTATTACCAGACCAAGTTGTGCCTAACACAGTTGCTGGTAAGCCATTAGCTGGTACTGAAGCACTGATCAGTGCGCTCCAGTTAGCTACCATTACTGAAACCACGGTAGGTGCCGATGGTTCATCAGTATCTGGTGCGGTGCGCTTTACCGCCGGTGACCACGGCTCTATCGTTAGCCCAGCAGCTTCGGCTGAGGCAACCTTAGAGATGCAAACCCAAGCAGCTTTCTGGTTTGCTAACGGTACTAGCGTATTGCCAATTTCAGATCCGTCTGTGATTAAGCAATAAGCGTCATCTGTTTATGCCGAAGGCCGCTGCAACTCAGCGGCCTTTTTGTTATCTGAAGGAGTATGACAATCATGTGGGATTTTTTACTAGATGTGGCTAGTTTTGTCGCCAAAGCGGCGGTGATTGCCTTTGTCGCATTGCTGATCATTGGCGCCATTGCCCAAGCTGTACAAAAGCAAAAGCCACGTAAAGGGCAACTGTTGGTAGATAAGCTGTCGGAGGATTTACGCGATGGCGTGCAGCAATTGCAGTTAGATCTGTTAGATAAGAAGCAACGTAAAAAGGTTAAGAAAGATTTAAAGAAGCAGCACAAGCAGCAGGCCGGCGAGCCGCGTAAGCGCTTATTTGTGATTGACTTTAATGGTTCTATGGATGCGCGAGAAGTGGATTCTTTAAAGCGTGAAGTAAACGCTATCGTGTCGGTTGCGCAACCGGGCGAACAAGTATTGGTTCGCCTAGAAAGTGGCGGTGGCGTGGTGCACGGTTACGGATTAGGCGCAGCCCAGTTACAGCGCCTGCGTGAGGCGGAACTTGAAGTGATTGTCAGTGTCGACAAAGTAGCGGCCAGCGGTGGTTATATGATGGCGGCCGTTGCGCATAAGATCCAAGCAGCCCCCTTTGCTATCATTGGCTCGATTGGGGTGTTGGCGCAAATGCCGAACTTTCATCGTTGGCTAAAAAAGCATGACGTGGATTTTGAACAAGTCACTGCTGGCGAATACAAACGTACCCTGACTATTTTTGGTGAGAATACCGATGCTGGGCGCGACAAATTTAAAGATGAATTAGAAAATATTCATCGTCAATTCAAAGCCCATATTAGCCAGTATCGGCCGCAAATTGATATTGAAAAAGTAGCTACCGGCGAGTATTGGACTGCCCAAGAAGCGATAAATTATGGCTTAGTTGACGAGTTAACTACCAGCGATGGTTGGTTACTAGCGCATCGTGATAGTCACGATATGTTCTTGGTGCGCTATGTTACTAAGAAAAACCTAGGCGAGCGCATGGGGCGCAACGTCAATGCCTTGTTGTTGCAACTTAAAAACTTGGTGGGGCGGCAAGGTTAAGTCAAAAGGTTAAGTAACAAAGGTTAAGTAATAAAGGTAAGTTAAAAGCAAAAGAGGTGACCATGAAAGACCGCGATGAATTTGAGCTGTTTCGCCGTGAAATGACAGGTGTCACCCCGTTAGCGGGTGCTGATGTAGCGGACGTGAAAACTGCGTTTACGCCTACGTTGGCGCAATTAGAGCGGCGTAAAGCAGCCGAAGCGCAGTTGGAAGAGGATATTAATTTTCTCTCAACGGAATATGTTGAGCTGGTGGAGCCCCTTGATCTCATTAGCTTTCAGCGCAACGGTGTGCAGCACGGCGTGTATAAAAGATTGCGCTTAGGGCAGTACCCGATTGAGGCGAGTTTAAATTTACACGAGCATACTCTAAAGCAGGCGCGCCAAGCATTGTTCGAGTTTGTGCAAGACTGTCATCGCAGTGGCGTGCGCTCTGGGCTGATTATTCATGGACAAGGCAAGCACAGTAAGCCGCATCCGGCATTAATCAAAAGCTATGTGAATAAATGGCTACGTGAACTTGAGCCAGTGATGGCGTTTCATAGTGCGCAACGTCATCATGGCGGTACCGGCGCTGTTTATATTATGCTGCGCAAGAATGCTGAGCAAAAGCAACTTAACCGAGAGCGACATCAGCGCCGCTAGTGTCTCAGAAGTGCTGCAGAAGTGCTGCAAAAGAGCCACTAACGTGCCGCACAAGCGTGCATTAGGGCGTCTTATAAGCTCACTAGGGCGCTAAGATGCAAAAGGAGTAGGGAATGGTAGGAGTAACAATAGTACGAGCAACAATGGCGCGCTGGCTTACAGTGGCGCTAGTAAGTACTGGATTAGGTGTTGGGCTAACTGGTGGCGGCGCCTTAGCGGCTGAGCAAACTTGGTCAGAACGCTTGGCGCAAGAGCTACAACAGCGCGCTGATACTCACTTTGATGCAGATTTTAGCTATGCCGAGTTAGATCTCAACACTCTGTTGGGTGAAATCAGCGCTCGGGAGATTAGTTTATCCAGCCGTGTTAACGAGTTGGATGCGGGTCTTAACCAAGTTCTGCGTGCCGGTCGTTTGTTGGTCCGTGGCGATTGGCTGACGCAACAACGCAACCATCTACAGGTAGACGAAGTGATTGTTGCTGATGCCCAGCTAACCATCGCTTATTATGGTAAAGGCCAGTCTAATCTGCATGCGCTCTTGACCGCCGCCAAGCAGCAACAGCGCTTACAAAGAGCATCAACGGCGCTGGTATGGAGCGTGCAGCAGGCCCAGCTTGAAAATGTGGTGGTGAACCTATTTGATCAAGGGCAGCCCCTATTAAGCGTGCGGATTGCAAGTTTGCGTTTGCCTGAGCTAAGTGCCGATGATACCGCGGATACTTACATCGCAAAATTACTATGGCCGATTGTGGAACAGGTGATGGAGCAGAGTTTACGTGGTGAATCTGATGCAGTGGTTGATGTCGCTAAACTGACGGGTTTTATTTGGCGTGAAATTAGATGAACGCAGCGGTTTAAAGAACCAGCGCAGCACGTCTGACTAGCAGCTTGTGCGCTGGCAAGTTTGAGTGATGCAGCTGAACCAGCTCAGCTGCAACCGGCGTTTGCTATCAGGACAGATTACGCTCGTCGATGTCGGCCTTGGCATCGTTAAACACATCTTCATCCAAGGCTCCTTCGCTTTTGGCCACTATCACCGATACCATGGCATCACCAGTGACGTTGACCGCGGTACGAGTCATATCGAGGAGCCGGTCGACACCAATAATCAAGCCAATTCCTTCTACCGGTAAGCCTACTTGGCCCAACACCATGGCCAGCATGATCATCCCTACGCCCGGCACGCCAGCGGTTCCGACCGAGGCTAAGGTTGCGGTGAGTACTACCATCAGGTAATCAGCCATGCTTAGGTCAACTAAATAAACCTGCGCAATAAAGACAGTGGCTACCCCTTGCATGATGGCGGTGCCATCCATGTTAATGGTCGCACCAAGAGGTACCGTGAACGAGCCGACACTGTTGTGTACGCCCAGGCGTTTGGTGACAGTTTCAAGGGTTACTGGCATGGTCGCGTTAGAGCTGGCGGTACTGAAGCCAAAAATCTGCACCTCACGCATTTTCTTCAAGAAAGTTAGCGGGCTCATGCCAGCTAATCCTTTCAGAATAATCGGATAGGTGATCAGCATGTGGATAAAGAGTACTGCTAGCACCAATAAGAAATATTTAGCTAAGCTGAAGATGGTCTCAAACGAGGTTTCTGCGAACAGTTTGGCCATCAGCGCAAACACCCCGTACGGAGCTATGTTCATCAGAATAATGACCAACTTCATGATGATTTCGTTAAAGTCTTCGAATAAGGTTTTAACTCGTTCACCCGGCTTGCCTACCAACGCCATGGCAATACCAAACAGCAGGGCAAAGACAATGATTTGCAACATGTTGCCGTTAGCGAACGCATTAAAGGGGTTGGTTGGGAAGAGATCAATAATCACTTGAGCCAGCGACGGAGCCGCTTTCGGCTCGTAGGTCGCATTGGTGTCTAGCTCAATGCCGGTGCCCGGCTGCACTAACACAGCCAACGAAATGGCTAAGGTGATGGCTATGGCGGTGGTGATTAAATAAAGACCGACAGCTTTGCCGCCTAAACGTCCCAATTTGCTAGGATCACTGAGTGAGCAAGTGCCTACCACTAACGAGACAAACACCAAAGGCACGACCAGCATCTGTAGCGAGCTGATAAAGATTTGCCCCACCACAAAGAACAATCCTTTTGATAAATAACCTTCGACCAGGGTGCTGTCTGGGAACAGTGCCTTTAGCAAAATGCCGACAATAATACCGGCAAACATGCCAATCACGATGCGGCTGGTAAGACTCAGCTTCTTGTTGTTCTCACTCATAGGAGGAATCCTGCATGTCAATCGAGATAAAAGTTGCGCTATTGTGCGCAATTAAGTGCCGTTAGCCTAGCAGAATTTATCGCACAGCTGTACCGTTTTGGTGCAAATGGCCCCGCTAACCTTGTTGCTGCTGAGCTGGTAAGGACATGTTGGTGACATATTGTTGTCATGAGGCTGACATGTGTTTGCCATGTCGCTGACATGTTGCTGACATGTTGCTGACATAGTACCGTCACGTTAACCAGCTACCTTAAGCCTCTAAAGCTGCACCTATCACCTAGGTTTCGGCCCTGCCAAAAGTGAGACGCTTATGATTCAGGTAGAACAAGTAGCTGCAACGACATTGCCCGCGGTGTATCAGCACCAGTTGCTGCAACGACCGCTGCTTTGGTGCTTACGCGGATTACTCTGCGAACAACACATACAAGAGTTTGAGCGCCGCTATCCGGCGGTACAGGGGCTTGAATTTGTTGAGCAGGTACTAGATTTTTTTAACTTTACTTATACCGCTAGAGATAACGAGCTCGATCATATTCCTAGCGATGGCCGGGTCGTTATTGTTGCTAATCATCCGATTGGCTCGCTGGATGGTTTGGCGTTATTAAAGTTAGTGAGCGCCCAGCGTGGCGATGTGAAAATTCTGGCCAACGATATGCTCGGGGCGATCGGACCACTGCAAGAGCTGATGTTTCCGGTGCGGGTGTTTAGGTCAGGCAGCAATGGCAGCGCTGGCGAGCGTGAGCGGCTAAAAAAAGTCTATCAGCACCTACAAGATGAAGGTGCTTTGATTGTATTTCCGGCCGGTGAAGTGTCGCGTTTACGCCCGCAAGGAGTGCGTGACGGCCATTGGCAAACTGGCTTTTTGAAACTAGCGCTGCGCTGTCAGGCACCAGTACTGCCGGTTTTTATTGGTGCGCATAATTCGCCTTGGTTTTATGGCGCCTCCATGTTGTATAAGCCACTTGCTACCTTGTTACTGGTGCAAGAGATGGTACGGCAGCGCTCTGGTCATATTAATTTTCGTATCGGTGAGTTGATCCCGTTAAGCTCCTTTGCTGGGGATCAACTTAGTTTACCCATGCGGGCAAAGCTGTTTCGAAAGCATGTGTATCGATTGGGTCAAGACCGTCCCGGCTTGCTGAAAAGTCAGCGTCCGATCGCTCGTAGCGAAGCGCGCGAACGCTTACAACAAGCCCTACAAGATTGCGAATGCCTTGGTGAAACTGCCGATGGTAAATCCATTTACTTGTATCGCTATCAGGGCAACTCGCCGATCATGCGTGAGCTAGGACGCCTGCGCGAGGTCGCCTTTAGAGCGGTAGATGAGGGCACAGGTAAGCGTCGTGATTTGGATAATTTTGATACTTGGTATTTGCATTTAATTCTATGGGACCCACAGGATCTTGAAATTGCAGGAGCTTATCGGTTAGGTGATACCAAGGCGATTCTAGCTCAGCATGGGGTGGCAGGGCTCTATAGCCAGACCTTATTTGAGTATCAGCCGCAATTGTTGCCGTTGTTGGAGCAAGGCTTAGAGCTAGGCCGTAGCTTCGTACAGCCGCGTTATTGGGGCAAACGTAGTTTGGATTATTTATGGCAAGGGATTGGCGCTTTGTTGCGACGTCATCCTGAATATCGCTATTTGTTTGGGCCTGTGACCATGAGCGCCAGTTTGCCCAAGCTAGCCCAAGATGCCATGGTGCAGTTTTTTGCCGAACAATTTCCGGACCCTGATGGCTTAGCGGTGCCGCGCGCTCCTTATCAAGCCCTTGAACGTCCGCTACCGCCGCCCAGCGGGGATTATTTGCAAGATTTCACCCATTTAAAGCATCATTTGGCGCACCAGGGCGTCGCTATCCCAACCTTGTACAAACAATATGCGGACCTTTGTGAACCGGGTGGGGTAAGGTTTATTGGCTTTAATGTGGATGCTGACTTTGCGGATGCTGTGGATGGCTTGGTGTGGGTGGATATTACGCGATTAAAACCGGGAAAAAAGGCGCGGTACTTATCTGGTTCTAGTCAATAACCAGTAAATAAATCCGCGCCAGTTACTTCAATATCAAGCTTACTTTCAACATTTACTACAGGGGATTACATGTACTGCGGGCCAAAACCATTGGTCCATACGATGGCCGAAGTTACCATCAAAATAACCAAGAGAATCAATCCGGCAGTGACTACTGAGCTGGCATAGATAAAGCCACGCTCTTCAGGGATGTGCATTAAAATAGGTACCCCTGAATACAGCAGATACACTGAATAGGCGATACCCGCTAAAAAGGCCATGGTGACGAACCACAATTCTGGATACAATGCAGCCACCCCAGACATAATAGCCGGAGTTGCCGTGTAGGCAGCAAGCTCAAGAGATTGCGTGAAGGTAGGCTCAGCACCAAAGGTTTTTGCCATCCAGTGCACCAAATAAGCTAACGCAAACACCGCAGCAATAATGCCTGCATACATGGCTACGGCCATGGTGACAGCGCTACTTTGGGTGAGATAGGTCAGCTCTCGGGCGCCGATGCTCCAGCCCAGATGCGCAGATGCATAATAGGCAGCGGCACAAGGGATAAGTGCAATTAAAAGAATGTGCGTGAGTGAAAAAGTGATGCTTTCGTGCCGTTGGTCGATGGTTTTCCATTCATCAACCGGATGTGCGTATAGTCCCCAAATATGATTTAAAATCATGATATACCTCAACTTCTGTTGTTATTCTGTGGTTTTATAATTGCCCTTGACGCTTTTTTATGCGCCTTGACTTAAATATTGGTCGGTTTTTCGGCATAGTCAAGGAAATTGCATGATTTAACCCTAAAAAAAGTAGTGAAATTAAACGAGGTCTTTGTTTGGACGAATTATTGCAACCCATTCGCGGTTTTTTACACTGTGCCACGCCGGCTGCTTGGCTAGCTCAGGCCAAGCGCCCTGAGCAGTTGCCGGTGTTGTTGCTCGACCATCTTGTGTGTGAGCTGAAGGCAGCGCAATCAGCGATGTTTTTAATTCGCCGTTATGCCGTTGATGAAGCCAGCGGTGAGGCGTTGCTGCAATGGTTGAAGCCCTATGAGGATTTTACTTATCGTAAGCAAGGCGATTGGCGCAGTTTAGCTAATCGGCCCTTGAAAAAATCGATGATACCGGCGGCCCGCTCAGCTTATGGACAAGAATTGATTGATAAGATGGTGTTGCTGATTAAAGAAGAACTGCATCATTTTTATCAAGTGTTAGAAGTGATGGAGCGGCATCAGGTAGCCTACGATACCATTGGCTCGAGCCGTTATGCTCGCGGGCTGCTACGGCATGTGCGTACTTACGAGCCAGAGGCGTTAATAGACAAGCTGATTTGTGGGGCCTATATTGAGGCACGCTCGTGTGAACGCTTTGCTTGCATAGCGCCCTATTTGCCAGCTGATATTGGTGATTTCTATATCTCGCTATTGCGTTCAGAAGCTCGGCATTATCAAGATTATCTGAGCTTGGCTGCTGCCATTGCTGGGCAAGACATCAGTGCACGGGTGCAATTCTTTGGCGAACGCGAGGCTGAATTGATTTTAACCGCCGACGAAGATTTTAAATTTCATAGCGGGGTACCGGCCGCCAGTTAGCGCAGAGGTGCAGTGTGCAATTGCAACCCTTGTGCGGTCACTGCTAACCAGCTGCCTTGTTGATACCAATCACCAAGCACAATGCGTTGTGCGAGGGCTTGGTTGGCTAGTGCCACCTGATGGATATTGGGGCGATGGGTATGCCCATGAATCAACCATTGCACTTGGTGCTGCTGCATCGCCTCGACCACGGCGCACTGGTTGACGTCCATGATCTTAAGCTGAGCATCGGTGAGAGGTTTCTGGGTGGCGCTATTGGCGCGCAATTTGTTGGCAATCCGCATGCGCCAAGCCAACGGCAATCGCAGTAACAGCTTGGTGAGCCAAGGGTGACGAATGATCCGCCGGAACCGTTGATAGCTAACATCGTCGGTACAGAGGCTATCGCCATGCATGATTAAGGTTCGACAGCCATACAAATCAATCACGCTTGCCTCTGGCAACAAAGTAACGCCAGTGCGTGTGGCAAAGCTTGGGCCGATGAGAAAATCGCGATTGCCGGCAATAAAATAAACGGCAACCCCCTGCTGAGTTAGTTGAGCCAATGCCGCTTGAATGCTCTGAGCGAAGTCACTGTTATCGTCATCGCCTATCCAAGCATCAAATAAGTCACCCAAAATATAGAGGGCATCTGCATTGGGTGCTTGCTGGCGCAAGAACTGCAGAAACAGCGCGGTAATATCGGGCCGCGCTGGACTCAAATGAAGATCAGCAATAAACCAGGTGGTGGCTGCCATCAGTAATCGAACTTACTCAGCGATAGACACGCTTTGAATCACCACGTCGTCAACCGGCACATCTTGGTGAAAACCAGCGTGCGAGGTACGAACTTGTTCAATCGCATGAACCACATCCATGCCGGCGACAACTTCACCAAACACACAGTAACCCCAACCACCCATGCTTTCATTGCGGAAGTTCAAGAAGTCATTATCAGCAACGTTAATAAAAAACTGAGCGGTGGCTGAATGTGGATCTTGAGTACGCGCCATGGCGATGGTGCCTTTGTTATTTTTAACGCCATTGTTAGCTTCGTTGGCAACGGCGTCATGGGTAGGCTTTTGCACCATTTCTAGGTTAAAACCACCGCCTTGAATCATAAAACCTTTGATAACACGATGAAACAAGGTGTTGTTGTAGAAGTCTTCGCGCACGTAAGTGAGGAAGTTTGCAACGGTTTTAGGGGCTTTATCAGCAAACAAGGTGAGGGTGATATCACCGTGGTTGGTGTGCAGGGTTACCTGAGGATTGGCAGACATGAGCTACTCCAAACTAAATAAATAAACGAAACAGCAAAAAGGATCGCTGCTTTTCGGAAAAATTAACCCGCGCAGTTTAGCATTGTTTGTGGCAAGGCTGCACCTTGCGTTATGATATCAAGCTAGCATTTTTAAATTTATTTGGCCTTATACAGGAGCAGCCGTACATGTTGAAAGTTTTTAATACCTTAACCCGCCAAAAAGAGGAGTTTAAGCCCATTACTCCAGGTAAGGTAAAGCTGTACGTGTGCGGTGTAACTATTTATGACTACTGTCACATTGGCCACGCGCGCACCTATGTTGCCTTTGATGTGATTGTCAGATACCTACGAGCCCGCGGCTTTGAGGTGACTTACGTGCGCAATATCACCGATGTGGATGATAAAATCATCCGCCGCGCGCAAGAAAATAACGAAGCTATTGCGGATGTCACCGAACGTTACACGCAAGCCATGCATGATGACTTTGATGCACTGAACTTGTTGCGCCCAGATATTGAGCCGACGGTGACCGGCCACATGCAAGATATCATTGTGATGATTGAGCGTTTAATCGCTGACGGCCATGCCTACGTAGCTAACGATGGTGATGTGCTGTTTGATGTCAGTACCTTCAAAGAATACGGCCAACTGAGTCGGCAAAACTTAGAACAGCTGCAAGCTGGCGCGCGGGTAGATGTCGCCGATAATAAACAAGATCCTTTAGATTTTGTGTTGTGGAAACAAGCGAAAGCGAATGAGCCAAGCTGGCAGTCGCCTTGGGGGGCTGGGCGTCCGGGCTGGCATATTGAATGCTCAGCCATGAATAAACGCCATTTAGGCGAGCACTTTGATATTCATGGCGGCGGTTCTGATTTGATTTTCCCACATCATGAAAACGAAGTAGCGCAAAGCTGCTGTGCCAATCATAGCCCTTATGTGAATTACTGGATGCATAGTGGTATGGTGCAAGTAGATGAAGTGAAAATGTCGAAATCGTTGGGTAACTTTTTTACCATTCGCGATGTGTTGGCGCAGTTTGACGCCGAGACGGTACGATATTTCTTGTTATCGAGCCATTATCGCTCGCAATTGAACTATTCTAAAGACAACTTGGAGCAGGCGCGGGCCAGTTTAGAACGTCTGTATACAGCTTTACGTGATGCGCCAGAAGTAGCTGCTTCAGAGCCTGCTGCGGCAGACTTGCATGATCGCTTTTATGCAGCGATGGACGATGACTTTAATGCCCCAGAAGCCTTAGCCGTATTATTTGAATTAGCGCGCGAAGTAAACCGTGCGCTCACTGCTGGCGACAGCGCAGCGGCTGGAGCCTATGCCGCACAACTACGACAACTGGGCCAGTTGTTGGGCTTATTGACACAAACCCCAGCTGCCTTTTTGCAAGGTGCTGATGCCGACGTGGCGGAAATTGAAGCTTTGATTGCCGAGCGTTACGCGGCCCGGGCGGCTAAAGATTGGGCCAGAGCTGATGCCGCCCGCGACAAGTTGGCAGCCATGCAGATTGAATTAGAAGATACCGCCACCGGCACCCGCTGGCGTCGCGGTTAACTCACTCACAGATAACGAGGTACCTTATGGGATTTCCTACAGCGCAAGTGTTAGATAATTATCATGCGGCGATGACCGGCGATTTTGACGCAGTGATTGTGGTGGGCGATTTTGCGCAAGACTTACCAGAAGACTTTGCCGACTTTATTGAACAAGCGGCGCAATTGGACAAACGGGTTGGCAAGCAAGCCTTGTTAGTCGCTGCTGAGGTGCCGGGTGGACGCTTAATTTTGGCACCGACCGGGTCGTTGGAGCGGGATTATGATGACGTACGCGTGATTGCCGAAGCTGCAGGTACTGGGGCGCGTATTGCCCAGCAAGCGGGTAGCAGCAAACCTTTATTAGTGGTGTTTGGGGTGCCTCAGCAAGCGCGTTATGGGCAAGCTGAAGCGGTAGCCTACTGGGGTGCTTGCCAGGCTTTGTATGAGCCGTTAGAGGCGCGTGAAGCACTCGGTGAGGCTGAGTTAGAAACCGTCAGCAGCATTGGTATTGTCGGTGCTCTAGATGCCAGTTGGTTAGAAGCCGTAGAGGCGGGCAAGCGAGTTGCCCGTGACCTGTGTGGAACCGAGCCTGAGCGGATGGCACCGCCGAAGTTTGCCGAATACTGTCAGCAGGCTTTTGCCCACAGTCCGGTGCGGGTAACTGTGATTGATGACGTGCAACAATTGCAACATGAATACCCGTTGTTAATGGCCGTAGCCCGAGCTTCACTTGGGGTGGAGCGCCATTTACCGTGCGTGGTTCGGCTTGAATACAAAGCACCACAGCCAGAGCAAACCTTACTGATGGCTGGTAAGGGTATCGTTTATGACACCGGTGGTGCGGATGTCAAAACCGGTGGCCATATGGCTGGCATGAGCCGTGATAAAGGTGGCGCTGCAGGTGTGGCTGGGTTTATGAAAACCGTCGCCTTGATGCGTCCAGACACCGTGAGTGTGGTAGCTGAGTTAGGCGTGGTGCGCAACAGCATTGGCGCGGAAGCTTTTGTTGCTGATGAAATCATCACCGGTCACAGTGGCGTACGAGTGCGCATTGGTAATACTGATGCTGAGGGCCGTTTGTTACTCGCCGATTTGTTGTCTCATCTGCGCAGTGAAGCGCATCAATACACCAATCCACAACTCTTTAGTGTGGCGACCTTAACCGGCCATGCAGCCTTAGCGAAGGGGCCTTACACGGCGTTGATCCCGAATGGTCCAGCGCGCGTAAATGCTATCACGGATAATTTATGGGAAGCCGGCGAAGTATACGGTGACCCGAGTGAAATTTCTTGGTCTCGGCGCGAAGATTTTAAATTTGTCGCACCGCGGACTAAGGCCGATGACATTTTATCAAGTAACAATGGCCCGTCAGCAACCACCGCACGTGGGCACCAATTCCCGATGGCATTTTTAACCATTGCCGCGGGTTTAGATAAACACGGTAGTGACTGCAACAAACCGCTCCCTTATGTGCATGTCGATATTGCTGGGAGTGGGGTAGAAGGCGGCGATTGGCAACATGGTAAGCCTACGGCGACGCCAGTGGCTAGTTTTGCTGGTTGTTACTTGCACCGTTAATAGCTAACTTTGAGGACAGTAACATGCGTGGATTTAAACTGGTTCAGTTAAAACAGACGGCGTGGGCCGCATTGGTCTTGCTTGTTGCAGCACCAGCGTGGGCACAGGCTAACCTTGCTGAGGTTGAGGTTAAAGCCACGCAAGTTGCAGGCAATGTGTATATGCTCACGGGTATGGGCGGCAACATCGGCGTTTATGTGGGTGATGATGGCGTGGTCATGATCGATGCCCAGTACCAAGGGTTAGCAGACAAGATCACTGCGGCGATTGCGGCCGTGACCGAGCAACCGATTAAAACTCTAGTAAATACCCATTTTCATGGTGACCATACTGGTGGTAATGCTCCGTTCGCTCGCAACGGGGTGATGGTTGTGGCTCATGAGAATGTCAAAACACGATTAGCGGCAAACGATAAATTTGACCGTGATGGCCTGCCTAAAGTGACTTTTAGCGATGGCTTAGAAGTGAAGGCTGGTAGCCAGAGCGTGCGGCTGCAGCATTATCCAAACGGTCATACTGATGGCGATGTGGTGGTATGGTTTCCGCAAGCAAATGTCATTCACGCCGGTGATTTATTCTTTGTCGATCGCTTTCCGTTTATCGATTTAAACGCGGGCGGCAACGTACAAGGCTTTATTGATAATGTGCGGGCGGTGATTGCCGAACTAGATACACAAACCCAGATTATTCCGGGCCATGGTCGTTTATCTAAACGAGCAGATTGGTTGCGCCTAGTGCACATGATTGAGGCGACGCGCGAAGAAGTACTTACGTTGAAGCAGCAAGGCATGAGTGTTGAGCAAGTGATCGAGCATGGCTTAAGCGAGCAATGGCAGGCTTGGTCATGGAGCTTTATTAACGAAGAGCGCTGGATTCGTACCCTATATCAGTAAGGTTGGATTGCGCTACAACAATAAAAAGCCGCTACAGTGGTACTGTCAGCGGCTTTTTTGTCAGTTATAGCGTTAGTGAATGGAAGCGCCAACCTTACATGATTGGAGTTTCGATCTCGATCGCATCCAACTGTGCTTTCGTTTTGCCGTGGGGCTGTGGCGTACGGCTGGTTGGGTCGATGTGAACAAATACAATGTCATCGGCGACGCAAATATTCTGTTTGGTTTGCTTATTACGCACCACACAGGTGACGGTTACAGAGGTTTTACCCACCTTTTTGACACCTAACCCAAATTCAACCACATCGCCCTGATACGCAGAGGTTTCAAAGCTGATGGCGCCAATGTGTTTCGTTACTAAGCTTTTGGCATCTAGCTGGCAGGCCGCATAGATATAAGCTTCTTCGTCAATCCATTCGAGAATACGACCACCGAATAACGAGCCGGCAAAATTCAAATCATTAGGCATAACCAAACGACGAGATAAAAAGCGCATGAACACCCACTCCTTTGTGGAACTGTCAGTGATACTTAGAGTACAACCTGTACGGTTACTTAGTATAACTTATTGTAAGTGTCTGGCAAAAAAGTCTGCGATCATTTGGTAGCGATGAATACTGGTCTCGCGGCCGCTTAAACCGTGTGCCTTACCGGGGTATGCCATCATCTCAAAGGGCAGCATCTGTTGTTGTAGCTGCCAAGTGAGCAATGCCGTATGGCTGTACAACACGTTGTCGTCCGCCATGCCGTGATAAATCAGCAGGGGCCGTTGTAACTGCTTCGCATAGGTCATCACATTTGCCGCCCGATAACCATCTGGATTATCTTGCGGGGTGCCCATGTAGCGCTCGGTATAATGAGTGTCATAAAGTGCCCAGTCGGTGACCGGAGCACCGGCTACAGCGGCCGCAAATTGTTGCTGCGCCCGTAAAATAAGGTGCAACGCCATATAGCCACCGTAACTGTGACCAAATACGCCAATGCGCTCACCGTCCACATAGCTCTGTTGTGCAAGCCATTGCGCTCCCAACTGTTGATCGGCAACCTCAAGTTGAGCTAGTTGTCGATAAATGCCGGTTTCGAACTGGCGGCCACGGTTGCCACTACCGCGATTGTCTAAGGCAAAGACCACAAAGCCTTGGCGCACTAGGTATTGGGTAAAATAGTCACCCCAGCTGTTGGTTACCCGCTGAGCACGCGGGCCACCGTAAACCATAACGACAGCCGGATAACGACGGTTATCGGCCATCATGGGTGGTTTGTGTACGCGATAATAGAGGGTCTGGCCATCGGCGGCAGTGAGTTCACCAAATTCTGGATAGCTCCATTGCTCGATATAGGGTGCCAAGGGATGTTCGGCATTGATTTTATTCTCGTGCAGCCAGACGATGCGCTCACCGGTGGGGCCATGTAAACTTACTTGAGGTGGTTGCTTGGCACTGGAAAAATAGCTGATATAGCTGCGTCCGTTGCCGGCAAACACCACTTGATGCATGCCGCGGCGCTGACTGAGTTGACTCGGTTGGCCAGGATTATTGGTATTCAAGCTGGCGCGGTAGAGATGACGTTCTAGAGGGGTTTGTTTGCGCCCAGTAAAATAAACCACCCCAGTGATTTCATCCACATGACTTACTTCATCGACATTCCAATCGCCACTGGTGAGTTGGCGAATCAAACTGCCATCCAAACGGTACAAGTAAAGATGCTTGAAGCCACTACGTTCAGAGGCCCAAACCAAGTGACGAGCATCTTCCATAAAGTGCAAATCATCATGCAGATTCACCCATTGTGCGCTGGTCTCTTGCAGCACCAGTTGGGGCGCACCTGTTGTGTTAATGTCCTGCACATAAAGATTCAGTTGTTGCTGCAGGCGGTTCTGCCACTGATAGCTCAGCCGTTTGCTGTCGGGCACCCAGTTAACTCGGGCTAAGTAGCCGCTGCCATGGCGTTTCGGCAAGTTAAACCATTGTGGCTTGAGTGGCTGCGAGAGTTGCTGCGAGAGTTGCTCAGCAGACTCTTGCGACAGCTCGGTGGGTAAACTTAATACCCCTAAATCAACCAATGCATTGGTTTGTCCTGCCGCAGGGTAGGGTTGTTGTACCAAGGTGCTTTGGTTGGCATGAATATCCACTCGAGTTTGAATCGGCACCTGGCTCAAATCGACCCGAGTTAAGGCAATATGGCGCTCATCGGGGCTCCACCAATAGCCCGTCATGCGTTTCATTTCTTCTTGGGCGACAAACTCAGCCGTTGCAAATTGCTCAGTGGCACTGCTTCTTTCAGTTAACTGTAACGTGCGCTGTTGGGCGAGATCAATTAACCAGAGGTTATAATCATGAACGAAGCTGATGTAATTGCCAAGCGGAGAAAAGCGCACATCTGTAGCAAAGTAATCCGCATTGGTGAGCTGCTGCGTGTGACCGCTGGCGATGTCGTATAAATACAACTGTCCCTGCAAAGGAAAGAGCAGTGACTGGCTATCTGGCGACCATTGATAATCAACAATACCGCTGGCGCTGATGCGCATGCGTTCACGGCGCGCCTGCTCTTCAGCAGAGAGATTAATATCACTGGCAGTGAGATCAGCTGCTTGAACTAAGCGTTGATGTTTATTTTCGCGTACTTGGTACAACCACAAATCGTAAACGTTCGGAGCATCAGCAGAGCCAGCCAAATAACTGACCCACTCACCAGAGGGGGAGATTTGAATACGCTGCGGGGCAGTGGTGGTTAGGCTAGGAGCAGAAAAAATGCGTTCGATATCAAATTCAGCAGTGTCCGCCCGCGCCGTGGCCGACACAAAAGCGGTGAAGAAGAGGCTTAACGTTAAAATCGTAATGCTAATCGCAGTGGGCATGCCTGCTAGGTTCCTGTGTTAAATTTTACTTGTAGCATTAAGTAATATTTAAGCAGTGTATCAAAGCAGGCCGCCAACTGAGTTAAGGTGCGGTAAAGTGCGCCTTGTGTGCGCTAGAATTCACCACGTATACCAATACTAAAATTACGTCCACGAATGGGAGCGTCATCTTTGAGGTACGAGCTATGCACAAAACCGAGTTCGTCGGTTAGGTTCTCGGCCTTTAGGTATAGGGTGATGCCATGCTGCTGTAACGCCACCGGAAATAAATTAAGCTGGGCATTGAGTAAGCCATAGCTAGGCGTGGTAGTTTCGTACGCAGTGATTCGGGTTTGTCTGTTGTACCAGGTGTAGCCTAACTTGGCTTCCCATTGGTCGGCTTGATAACGCCCCTCCGCACCTAAACGTTGGGCTGGAATGCGCGGCAGGTTGTCGCCACCATCACGGGCGCGGCCACGAATGTAATCGCTAAAAGCAGTGAACTCAACCTGTTCGGTGACTTCCCAGCGGCTACTTAGTTCGTAGCCGTAAAGTTCAACATCACGTTGCTGATAGGCGACGATGGGCAAAGCACCGCCATGATCATGGTCATGAGCTTCGCCTGGTTGTTCGGCATGTTCGTCGTGTTCATGGTGGTGAGCAATGTCGCTGCTAACAAAGCCGCTGTAGGCATTAAATACATAATCATCAATGCGGTTATAGAACATGGTCCAGTCTAAATGGAAACTGGCTAAGTTTAGGTGCAAGCCAAGATCGATGTTGTTGGATTGTTCTTTGCGCGGTGCCTTTGTTGCTGGTTCAATATGCAGATAGTGCTCGCTTACCGCATCGAGTTGATAGGTTAAGCCAAGCTCGTAGGTACGAGTTGCCAAGTGCTGACCATTGGCAAATAGCTCATTGGCCGACGGAGCCCGTTGGGCATGACTGAGGTTTGCTGAGAGCTGAACTCCTGGCTGCAGCTGGTAAGTTAAGCCTAATGATGCGGATACCGGTTGGAATGAGTACTCATTGACACTCACATCCTCGTAACGCACCCCAGTTTGCCAGGTGACTTGGTTAATTTCGCGCTCCAGCAGCCAAAACAAGCCATGTCGCTCGGTGGTTGAAGCTGGAGTATAGGCTTCGGCACCAAAAGCGCTCTGTTGCTGGTCAAAATAATGATAGCCAAAGGCACCCTGCCAGCCTGCCAGCGGCTCATGATTTGCGGTTAAACGCAATTCATGCTGTTCGTTGGTGAAGGTGGTGGAGGGCAGTTGATCTTCAATTTCTTGATGTTGATAATCAGTAAAACCGTAGCGAAGTTCTACTTTTTCAATGCCTTGTAAGCTAGGCGTGAGCCAGCCACCGTGTACTTGGATACGGTTCTGCCAAAGATCAGCGAAGGGGCCGACCTCGGCATGCACCTCAGCCTCGTGCTCGTGTTCATGCTCATCGGCGTGCTCATCAGCATGGTCATCTTGGTGGGCATGGTCATGCCCAGGAATACCATATTGCTGCTCTAAACGTCCGTAAGAAACGCCAAAGTAGCCTTGGTCAAACAGATAACTGACGCCAAGGTTTACCCCTTCAGCATCCACAAAGCTGTTGTTGATGCGAGTGAGGCTTTCACCCTCGTCATTGGTAAAGCTTGGAACATCGTAGTCATCGCTACGACGAATAAAGGCATCAGCGTGCCATACGGTATTTTTATGATCAGCATTAAAACCGACGGTAGCATCGCGCAAGTTACTGGCGGTATTAAGGTTCACGCCATAAAAGCCGCGACTGCCGCCGACAAAATCTTGCGCAATGCGCTGGTCAACAACGTTAACCACGCCTCCGATGGCACCACTACCGTACAACAAGGTGGCGGGACCACGAAAAATTTCGACTTGCTCAGCTACCGAGGTCTCGGTAGTGACCGCATGGTCCGGTGAGCCGCGTGAGACATCGGCACTATCTAAGCCGTTTTGGGCGATTTTAACCCGCGGACCATCAAGGCCACGAATGATCGGGCTACTGGCAACTCCAGCAAAATGAGTGGCGTTGATACCAGGCTCATGCATGAGGGTGTCGCCCAGCGTGTGAGCTTGATTTTCACGCAGTTCATCGCCAGCCATAACGCTGATGGGTTGCGCCGATTCTAAGGCAGTACGAGCCAACGGGCTACTGGTGATAACAATCACTTCAGTGTCTTGATGCTGATGCTGTGCTGCTTCTGTGGTGCTTTCGGTGGCTGTGGTTGCGCCTTGGTCTTGGGCCAGAGCGTTGCTACTAAAGCCAGTAACCACAACACCTGCAAGCAAGCTTGATACCATCAAGCTGAGTGGTTTTATGGATGTTTTGATAGGTTTCTGTGACCTAGCAAGGGGCGCTTGAACAACAGGCATTGATACTTTCTCCACAGTCATAATGAGGTAAGCTATGTAATGTTATAATGTAACAATAACACGGGTTTTTGCACGAGGCAATAGGGTCATTCCTACCCAGTGTGGTTGCTTAGGCTATTGTTGCCAGTAGTCTTTATCGCTAAACTGTGATGCGAAAAATAACAAATACACCATGAATGGAACCCTTTATGCGCTTAATTTCGATGTTTGGCTTGACGCTGATCGCGGCAAGCTTGGTCGGTTGCAATGATGTGACCGACACCGAGGCTAGCAATAACAGCACTGTTGCGGCAGTGACTGCCAATGCCAGTACTTTGCAAGCCCACTTAGAATTTTTAGCTAGTGATGAACTTGAGGGCCGCGATACCGGCAGTCAGGGGCATGAAATTGCAGCTAAATACATTGCCACCGAGTTTAAGCAGTTGGGCCTAGAACCGGCTGGGGATGATGGCACTTATTTTCAGCGCATTAAATTCAGACGGAGCTACTTAGAAGAAAACTCAGCCACTTTCACCGTGCGCAACGGCGATACCGAAATTGAGTTTGATTATCCTAAGCAGTTTATTACCGGGCCCAGCGCCTACACCGAGCAGGATGATGTGACTGCGCCGCTGGTGTTTGTTGGTTATGGTTTGGTATCCGAAGCGTTTGGTTTAAACGATTATGCTGGGGTGGATGTTAACGGCAAAATTGTGGTGATGCTTACCGGCCGTCCAGCCGATTTACCAAGCGAAGAAGGTGCCCACCTGAATAGCAGCAAAACAAAATTTGCAGCTGAGCGCGGAGCGGTAGGCATTATCACGCTGCATAGCCCAGAGCGCGAAAAAGTAAGGCCTTTTGAAGTAGGGGCTATGTATCAACGGGCGCCTACAGTGCGCTGGTTGCAGCCAAATGGTGAACCCAATGTGGCCTACAAAAATATTGCCGCGGGTGCCTATTTGCATCACGAAGCAGCAGCGCCATTATTTGCTAAGGCTCCGCAGAGCTTAACAGATATTTTTGCGGCAGCTGAAGCAGGCGAGCCGGTGCCTAGTTTTGAATTAGGTTTTGAAGCACAGCTTACACGCGCCTCTCGCCACGAAGAAATTAGCAGCCCGAATGTTGCGGCGGTATTACCGGGTAGCGATCCACAGTTAAAACATGAGTACGTGCTCTACACCGCACATTCAGATCATATTGGTATCACCAAAGATCTAAGCCAAGACGACCACATTAACAATGGTGCGATGGATAACGCCTCAGGCGTTGCTGTGATGTTAGAAACGGCACGAATGTTTGTGGAATCAGGCGTCGCTCCGAAGCGTTCGGTGTTGTTTTTATCGGTGACAGCCGAAGAGCGTGGTCTGTTGGGTGCGGACTATTTTGCGCATCAACCGACAGTGCCTTTGGCAAATATCGTAGCTAACGTGAACCTTGATATGCCGGTGTTGTTGTATGATTTTGCCGACGTCATTGCATTTGGCTCAACCCATTCAACCTTGGGTGAGACAGTGGCCAGCGCAGCCGGCAAGTATGGTATCGAGCTGAGCGAAGATCCGATGCCAGAACAGGCGATTTTTACTCGCTCAGATCACTACCCATTCGTGAAGAAAGGCGTACCAGCGGTATTTTTAATGACTGGCTTTACCGCTAAAAATGAAGATGAAAACGGTGGTGAAGTGTGGGGTAAGTTCTTTGCTGAGCACTATCATCGCCCTAGCGACTCGACCGACTTACCCATTAATTACGATGCCGGCGTGGTCTTTACCAACATCAACTATGCCATTGGCGAAGAAATTGCTAATCAGCAGCAGCGTCCGCGTTGGTTGCCTGAGTCATTTTTTGCCAAGCTCGATTAATGATGTAAGTTTAGCGAGCAAAAAAAGCGCGGGTCTTGGACCTGCGCTTTTTTGTATGTCGCCTTTACATAAGTTATACATATAGCGTAGCAAGCACAAATCAAGCCCGTCGTTAGTCGCTATTTTCCCGCTCTATAGCAAGAATATTCCGTTATTTACTTGTAATTTTATAAAGAAATTGGATACATTGAAGGTCAGTCATTGTTTTGCGACAGTGCTTCTGGCAAAAAGTTTCCTGACTTTTTGTTGATTACAAAAATAAAAAATGATCTGGAGAGATGATGAAAAATAGTCACATCGCCAAATCAGTACGTCTTGCTTTAGCCTTTGGTGCAGCCTCTACGCTGTTATCAGCTGGTGCTTATGCGCAAGATGTCACTGATCAAGATGAGAACGCCGATGCGGAAGAAAAAGCGGAACGTATTACCGTTGTAGGTTCGCGTATTCGTACCGACGGTATGGATAATCCTACCCCGCTTGAAGTTATTTCCACCGAACTAGCCGTTGAACAAGGTTTAAATACCTTGGGTGAATTGCTACGTACCTCTACTGTGGCTTCTGGTTCAAACCAGTTAACTGCAGCTATGTCGGTAGGTAGCGTAACCGAAGGTGGTGCTGGTAACGAGTCTATCTCAATGCGTGGTTTAGGTGCGAACCGTACCCTCGTATTGTTGAACGGTCGCCGTGCAGGGCCTGCCGGTACTCGTGGTCAAGTAGCTGCGTTTGATATGAACTCGATTCCTGTATCTGCCGTTGAACGAGTTGAAATCTTAAAAGACGGTGCGTCGTCTTTATACGGTTCTGACGCGGTAGCTGGTGTTATCAACATTATCACTAAAAAAGGTGATGAATCAGCGATTAACTTCAGTGCTAATCAGCCAACTGAATCAGGTGGTGAAAACTACCGTTTGAATGGTACTTACGGTCAAGCCTTTGATAAAGGTTCATTCCGTGTGGTTGCTGATTACCGTTTACAACAAGAATTGGCCCGCGGAGATCGCGACCACTTTGCTTGTGAACAGCGTTATTTGATCGATCAAGCCACTGGTGAGCGTGCTGATCCGATCGATCCACGTACCGGTAACTATCACTGTAACGATTTACCTTACGGTATGTGGTTATGGGACTACGGCGCAGGTAACTACCTGTCAACCATTCAGAACTACGATTACGATGGTTCTAAAACAGCAGCTGGTTTGCCAACCTACAACCCGGTTAACCCAGGTGACATTGGCGTACCAGAAGGTTGGTATCCAGTGGGCTACGACAAGCTTACTGATGGTTGGTTAGATGCCGATCACCCGTTCCAAGACTTGCAAACCATGGTACCACGTACTGAAGCATGGTCACTGTATGCGCAGGCCGATTATGATTTGTCTGACAACGTGCGTTTCTACTCAGAAATCTTGCACAGTGTGCGTGAAACTAAAATCAACAGCTATCGCCAATTCTGGGAACCCTTCATTCCTGCATGGGCTGGTTTGGTACCTGGTTGGGAAGGTGACGTAGCGTTAGATCCAACGGCTGTTACAGATCACTCTGGTAGTGTTACCACCATCGACTACACCCGTGGTGTGGTAGGTTTGGAAGGTTCACTAGGCTTCTGGAACTGGGATATTTCTTGGCAGCGCAGCTTAAGCAGCGGTACTTATGACACCAAGATTATCCTACAAGACGCGCTAGAAATGGCAGCTAATGCTATCTGGGGTGATCCATGTGAAGGTGAAGTATCACCTATTTCAAAACGCGCTTGTTATGCGATTGATTTCTTTGATCCAGAATACGTTCGCGGTAACTTTGACCAAGGTACCCGTGATTTCTTATTCGGTATGGACCATGGTAAAACCATCTACAAACAAGATACTGTTGATGCTTACATCACCGGTGACTTATTTGATTTACCAGCGGGTACCGTAGCCACTGCAGTTGGTGTGGCTTATCAAACTGACTCGATTGTGGACACTCCCGGAGAGCAAACCTTACAAGGTAACTCATGGGGTATGAGTAGCGCTGGCATCACTGCCGGTCGTCAAACCACCGTAGCTGCTTATGGTGAGATCCAGGTTCCAGTACTACGCGATTTACCAGGTGTGTACTCGTTAGATTTAACCGGTTCTGCCCGTTGGACTGACGTGAACACTTACGGTAGCGACACCACCTTCAAGATCAGTGCAAACTGGGCTATTACTGAAGATTTGCGCGTACGTGCATCACGTGGTACTTCGTTCCGTTCACCGGCGTTGTTTGAATTGTACTTAGGCGACCAATCAGCGTTCTTTGATCAGCGTAGCGACCCATGCTGGGATTGGGCAGCTCGTGAAGATGCTGGTACTATCAACGAGCGTGTGCTAGCTAACTGTCAAGCTGACGGTATCCCTGGCGACTACGCACAAGACTTCGGTTCTGGTACTGCCTACACAGGTGGTGGCGCTGGTACTCTGAAAGCTGAAACCTCAGTATCTGAAGGTGTAGGTATTGTTTGGAGTAGCCCAGAAGGTACGGTTGCAGCGTCAGTTGATTATTACCAAGTGCGTATCGACAACCAAGTGGACGATATCACTGGCGTAAGCATCCTAAACTTATGTTATCGCTCAGATGATTTCGAAAACGAACCGTTCTGTGATCGCTTTACTCGTAACGACGGTACTGAAACTGGTAACTGGGGTATCGATGAAGTTTACGGCGGTTACGTTAACGTTGCTAGCCAGTACGTACGTGGTGTGGATACCGTGTTAAGCTATCAAGACGATACCCCGATGGGTTATTTACGTCTGCGTTTAGACCACACTATCCAAATCGAGCGTACTTACCAGCAGTTTGCTGATAGCCAACCAGAGCAGTACGTAGGCTTGTTAGGTAACCCACGTCATTCAGGTACTATCACTGCGTCATTAGAGCGTGATACTTGGACTTATACTTGGGCCACTCGTTATGCTGGTAAAGTTGACAACTACGGTGAATACGTCAATGGTTCAGCAACTACCTATCGTGGTACTCCAGTGTACTTTAACGCTGAAGCTCCAACGACTTTCTACCATACTGCGTCAGTATCTAAGCAATTTGAAAACGATATTGATTTAACCGTAGGTATTACTAACGTGTTTGATAAGAAGCCACCATTAGGTAGCCCAGCTTACTCATACACTACCGGTAATGCGATGATGTACTCACAGTACGATCAGTTCGGTCGTCAAGTGTTCATCAACTTGAACTACTCGTTCTAATGGTATTAAGCTTGTTATAAGCTCTTGTAAAAGAGGCCAAGTCGGATAACGACTTGGCCTCTTTTTTTATGCCTGCTGGGTAGGTGAGACTCTTTAGATTGGCGAACCCGGTGGTAGGGCGGCAGCAGCCGGCACCGGCCAACGTTGATGCTCTAACAACTGCTCGAGTGCATACACCACATAGGCTTGATGGGCTGAGGCTGGCGCCTGTTGCCATTGCTGTTGCTGCTGTTGTAAAAACTGCCACAGCGGAGCTTTGACGACCGCACTGAGCTGTTGTTGCTGATAGACCTGAGCCACCGCAGTCAGTGTTTCAAAGGCTAACCGTTGCGTCAGGGTATCCGCCGAGGCGGCTTGTGCCGGAGTTAGGGTAGTGTCTGCTAGGGCCGCTAACAGAGTGCTAATGCTAGGGATACTTGGCGTTTTGCTATGCTGTTGCGCGAGGCGCTCAAGGCGTTGTGGCTGTAACAGCAAATCAAGGGTAAAACGGGCACTGCTGGCCGCCATACTATCGGTATCTGGTAATAATCCAGTAAGCCCAGTAAAGCGCTCACGGTCGTAGCCTTCGCCGTAGGCCGGTGCAGTGAGTAGTTCCTGTATTGCGGTGGGTAAACGCAAGGTATCGGCTTGTAGCGTCTTCATTAACACCTGCAGTGCGCGCTGTTGTTGGCTAGCATTGACCGCCCGCACGGGTCGGAAGGGTTCACCTTTTACGCTGTAATCGTAATGCACTCCAGCAAGCATTTTTACGGCGGCTTCTACTTGATAGCGATGCAGTAAATACACCGGGACTAACACATTTTGCAACTGGCTTAAGGGTTGGCCAGGGGCTAAGTTGGCCAGGCCAAATTGCTGCAAAGCGGTGGCGCGTACCGCGAGAATACGCTCTAGTTCGGTGACCGCATCGCTGCCGTTATCCCATAAATGGGCGTCAGGATGAGCGCCACCAGGAGCACGCGCATCACGGTCTGAGATAAAGCTTAAGCCCAACCGACGATTCTGCTCGAGCACCTTGGCTAAATCGCCGTCACCATAGCCGTAAGCCACCACTTGCTTATCCCAAATACCGAGGCCTTCGGTGTAGGCTCCGGCCAAGCTTAAACCTTGCTCATTGGTGCTTAAACTTACTAAAGGATGGGGGTAATCCATCACCGAAGCACGGTCATGGCTGCTGGCGGCAAAATTATGGGCAATCCCCAATGTATGACCGATTTCGTGGGCTGATAGCTGACGAATCCGGGCCAGCGCCATGGCCTCGATATCAGCAAGTAATTGCTGCTGTGAGGCGGTATCGGTGTGGTCTTGATAAGGTGCCAGTAAGCCTTGGGCAATCAGCATATCTTGACGGACGCGGAGAGAGCCGAGCGTGACATGACCTTTGATAATTTCGCCGGTACGGGGGTCGATAATTGACGCGCCGTAAGACCAGCCGCGAGTGGCACGGTGCACCCATTGAATGACGTTGTAGCGCACATCCATAGGATCGGCATCGGCTGGCAACTCGCGTACTTGAAAGCCGTCAGGGTAGCCAATTTCGGCAAAAGCTTCCGCCCACCACTTTGCTCCGTCAAGTAGCGCCGTACGCACCGGTTCGGGTACGCCGGGGTCTAGGTAATAGATGATCGGGTTGGTCGCGCTTAACCGATGGCGTGGAATGTATTGCACCGTGAGTGGTTGTCCTAATGGGGCTGCATAATCTTGGTGAGCCTCGCTCCAAAACCCACTTTGCGGATGAAAATGCCGCGGTTGGTAATTGGCATCAGGTAATCGAATAAAAGAGTGATGTAAATGCAGAGTCAGCTGATTGGCATCTGCGGCCACTTGGTTGACGTAACTGCCACTGGCTTGGCCACTAAAGGTGAGTTTAGCTTCGAGCTCGGTATTGTCGGCAAAAGCTTTACTGCGCGCAGGATAAATCACTGATTGAGCGCTGTTGACCTTATAGTTGCCCTGTTTGCTCTGAGCCAAGCGTTGCACCACGCCATGGGTATCGCTGAGTAAGAACGGCGTATAATCAATCAGCACTGCATCGGCATCGGCAGCGACTACTTTAAAACCCGCAATGACTGAACTAGCAAAGGCTTGCTCGATACTAGCGCGCTCAGCCGCATTGTCGCTATTAGCGCGAAACTTGGTATTATGTTGTTGCAACAACACTTTATCGCCTTCAATTAAAAAGCTTGCTAGCCGAGTAGCTCCTAATTGACCGCGGTCTAAACCTATGTCGTTAGAGCCTAAGCCCCACGGCAAACTGGTTTGAAAAATAAATTGGGTTTGCGCACGTGGCACCTTGAGGTAGATATTGCCTTGGTGCTGATCGTGATAAAAGCTAAAAAAGCCTTGGTGCTGCTGCATCTTTGCCGTAAAAGTAGCAATAGCCGAGTTTTGCTCATTGGTAGCTGACGAAGCTGTTGCCGCAGAAGGAGCCGAGGGCTGAGCGGGAGTTGCGATGGCGGTACTGCTGATCAAGCTCACAGCAATAAAGCCAGCTAAGCTAAGTACGCCTATTGAACGCCGAGATAAAGTTATACATTGCATGATAATCATCCACTGAAAAACGGAATACAAAATGTCAGACACAGGGTATACCAAAGCGCCAGCAGAAACTAACCTAAGCACGACTAACGGGCCAAAAGATGATGCCAATTTCAAGCTTGATGAACGTTTAGCGGCCGATAGCTTTTGGTTAGCAAGCTGGCCGTTGTGTGAGCTGCGACGGTTTGATGATCAACGCTACGCGTGGCTGATGTTGGTGCCGCGGCGGGCTGATATGACCGAGTTTGTTGATTTGCGCGAGGCCGACCAAGTGCAGTTGGCACGTGAGATCAAACGAGCAAGTGAGATGCTGTTACAGGATGCGCGGCAACGCCAGCAAAAGGTTAAGCTCAATGTCGGCGCGCTAGGTAATGTGGTGAGCCAGTTGCATATTCATGTGCTGCTGCGTCAGCCCAATGATCCTGCGTGGCCAGGGCCGGTATGGGGCCACTCAGCCGCGTTACGATTTGCCGCAGCCCAGCAGCAACAAGAGCTCACACGCTGGCAAGCTCTTCTTTAAGTTGCGCGCACCACTGCGCAATACGCTCATCGCTATACTGGTATTGGCTGTCTTCATCTAGCGCTAAGCCGACAAAAAATTCGTCGTTGTTGATGAGGGCTTTTGAGGCGGCAAAGTCATAGCCTTGGTTCGGCCAGAAACCTAATCGAATGCAGCCACGGGTATTGGCGTGGCTGGCGAGCTCATCGTGCAGCATGCCTAGTGCATCTTGAAACCAATCGGTGTAACCCACTTGGTCACCCATACCAAACAGCGCCACTTTTTTATCAGTGAGCTGCAACTGGCCGATATCTTGCCAATGGCTTTCCCAATCTTCTTGAATTTCACCAAAATCCCAAGTTGATAGGCCAAAAATAAGCACCTCGAACTGCTCTGCATGAGCCAGAGATACATCTTTGATATTAAACAGCTCGACTTCGCCCGGGGCAAACTGAGCTTGAATTTTTTCCGCTGCAATTTCGGTAAAACAGGTGGTGGATCCGTAGAATAATCCTATCGGTGTGGTCATTCTTCCTCACAGCATTGCGTTATCTCAATCAAGGTAGCACTAGTGTATCAGAAATGCCTTGGCTTATGGTATTCTTGCGCACTGCAACAGCCACGCCAACAGGTGGCTTAAGTAACGTTTGGGTGAAGGAAAGTAGGTGATGGCATCAGCAGAGTTTCAGCAATACGTGGAACAATTAGAAGAAGTTTTTGAGCGTGCGGTGGTGACAGGCACAGACGACGAACTGTTTGCCAGCGGCTACTTGCGCGGCCATTTTGATTTGGTGGTAGCGCAATTGGAATTGCAAGAGCTGGCCCAAACCACAGCCATTTTGCCGGCGGTGCGTGCTTCAGTAGAGCACGCCAAGCACGAATTAGCACCGGCCGACATGGTTCATATACAGGCTATGCTGGCGCAGCTTGAAGCCGTTGCGGAGCCAACCGCTGCAGCAGCTCAGTAGCCAAGGGCAGGGGTTCTTGCAGCCACTGGCTGACCAATATTTCTGCGGCCAAGGGCGCACTGGTAAACCCACGTGAGCCGAGCCCACCTAAGACTGCTAAGGTGGGAGTGAGCCAGCCGCAGGCGGGCAAATGATCGCGGGTGGTGTTGCGCTCGGCGGCACGGTCAGCGACAGCTTCTAACTGCTCGGCCCAAGCTCTGGCAGCCGGCCCCAGATTATCAATCAGGGTGGCTAAATTTTCCTGCTGATCGGCCGTTTGTGGTTGCTGCGCTAGGCTGGCTGGGTAGTTGCGAGCGTAGGTGGCGCCAACACAATGGCGACCGTCTTCGGCAGGCGTAAAGTAGCCCTTGTAGCAGATCACCGTTGGGCAGCTACTGCTGGTTGCTGTTGCCGCTACCTGAGTGACTTGGCCACGCACATTACTGAATTGCAACTGCCACGGCGCTAGCAACTGCTGCATGCCAGCGCCGGCGGCGACCCACAGCAGATCAGCGCGACCAACTAAGCTATCCCCACTATAGAGGTGCCAACCAGAAGCATGTGGCTTGATGGCGGTAATGGCTTGGTGCCCGCTACTTGGCTCTTTATCCAGTTCTTTTCCTAATTCAATGATGGTTAACAACTCGCCGCATTGCTGCAATAAATCAGCGACGAGTTTGGCCGGACTGACCCAACCGGCGCGCGGATAAAATAAGCTTGGCTGCGCTGGTAATTCCGCCCAATGTTGTTGAGTGGCGGCAGCGCTCAAGCCATGCACGGTTTCTGCATGGTACAGTTGGGCGGCTAAAAGTTTGTGTTGGCGTTGCTGGCGCTCCTGATTAAAGCCGAGCTGCAAGACTCCGCTTGGATGCCAACAGGCGGGTGCATACTGTGCATAAAACTGGCGAGCCTGATGAAAGGCACCGACAAAAAACTGTGCGAGCGGACTGAATTGCGCATGTAACAGAGGGTAGACTGCACCTTGCGCATTGCCTGAGGCGCCGCTAGCGATTCCGGTGGTATACAAGGTCACCGCGTGACCGCGGCGGGTCAGTGACCAAGCCAAGCAAGCTGCCGCGATACCTCCGCCAACAATGGCTAACCGAGGCGCCTCAGCAGTCGCTCTCGCAGCGCCATTTTGCATGGACCCTGTTGGTTCAGAACCTGTTTTCTCGCAAAGAACGCCGCGTAGCATCTCGCGTTTATGGCCAAAGCCTTTAACTTTGAGCACACTAAAGCCAGCTGCTTGTAAACCACGGCGAACGGCACCGGCAGCGGTAAAGGTAGCAAAAGTACAGCCAGCACGAGCATGACTGACCATGGCGTTAAATAATTCAGGTTGCCACATGGCTGGGTTCTTATCCGGGGCAAAGCCATCCAAAAACCAAGCATCTACGCTCTGTTGCGAAGGCCACGCCGGCAGCAGGTCGAGAATGTCACCAAACCACAGATCTAAGGTGACCCGACCTTGGGCAAATTGCAGCCGATGACACCCAGCCTCGGCCGCAGGGTAATGCGCCTGCAGTTGCGCTGCTAACTCTGCTAGCTCTGGAAAGTGGGCTAGCGCCCGCTGCAAATCAGCGCGGGCTAAGGGGTACTTTTCAAATGAGACAAAATGCAGTCGCAGCGAGCTAGGCGCCTGTTGCATAAAAGCATGCCAGCAGGCAAGAAAATTCAAGCCGGTACCAAAACCAGACTCGGCTACTACAAACAGCGGATGCGGATGAGTTTGCCAGCGTTGGGGTAGATCGTTATGCTGCAAGAATACGTAACGACTTTCGGCCAGACCATCGCTGTTGGTAAAATAAATATCATCAAAAGCGGTAGCGACCGGTAAACCATGGTCGTTGTAGCTGATTTGCGCAGGCTGCACCGGCTGAGGGGGAAGTTTACTCACAAAAAAGTCATCCAATCAGGTGGCTAATCTAGCGCATTAGTGTAACAATTTTTAGGTAAAAATACGGAAAGCAGACCACTTTTTTTCAGAAGTGGGCTACCATACAGCAGCGCTCAGCAAGACAGGACATGAGAATGAGAAGAGCAGTGATTACCGGACTTGGCATTGTGTCGAGTATCGGCGTGAACAAACAAGAAGTGTTGGAGTCGTTACAACAAGGACGCTCGGGCATTGAATTTTCTCAAGAATTTGCCGATATGGGGTTACGTTGTCAGGTTTGGGGGCCAGTACGGGCTAACCCAGCTGATCATATTGACCGCAAAGCATTACGCTTTATGGGAGATTCTGCCGCCTATGCCTACATGGCCATGGCGCAAGCGATAGCCGATGCCGGCTTAACCGACGAACAAGTGTCAAACCCACGCACAGGTCTGGTGGTTGGCTCCGGTGGCGCTTCTGGCGAGCACCAGGTTGCCGCTGCTGATATCATGCGTGAAAAAGGCGTGAAACGAGTGGGGCCTTACATGGTGCCTCGTTGCATGGCTTCTACCACGTCGGCATGTTTAGCAACGCCATTTCAGATCAAAGGGGTGAACTACTCCATCAGTTCAGCCTGTGCTACTTCGGCGCACTGTATTGGTCATGCCTTGGAACTGATTCAATTTGGTAAGCAAGACCGTGTGTTTGCTGGTGGTGGTGAAGAATTGCACTGGACCTTAGGCATGGAGTTTGATGCTATGGGTGCACTTAGCACCAAGTACAATGACCAGCCTACCAAAGCGTCGCGTACCTATGACGTGGATCGTGATGGCTTTGTGCCGGCCGGTGGCGGCGGTATTCTGGTGATTGAAGAACTAGAAACAGCGTTGGCACGTGGTGCTCATATTTATGCTGAAATTGTTGGCTATGGTGCCACTTCGGACGGCTACGACATGGTTGCGCCATCAGGCGAGGGTGCCGTGCGTTGTATGCAAATGGCCTTAGAGACTGTTGATACGCCGATTGATTACCTGAACACACACGGTACCTCAACCCCGGTTGGCGACACTAAAGAGCTGGAAGCTATTCGTGAAGTGTTTGGTGACACCACGCCAATGATCAGTGCCACTAAAGCGATGACTGGCCATGCCCTAGGTGCGGCAGGTGTCCACGAAGCTATTTACTCGTTACTGATGATGCAACATGGTTTTGTGGCGCCATCCATCAACGTGGAAAACTTAGATCCAGGTGCTGCTGGGATGAATATTGTCACCAGCCCAACCCCAGCTAACATTACGACGGCGATGTCGAATAGCTTTGGTTTTGGTGGCACCAATGCCACGCTGGTTTTGCGTAAGTATCAGTAACCTAGCTTGCTGCAAGCAGCTATCTTAACGGTAGCTGATGGTTTACAAAAAAGGTGCGCCAAGGCGCACCTTTTTGTTGTAAGCTAGCTCGTCTGTTTTAGTGAGCTATAAGTGGCCCATCTATGATCAATCTTCTCGCCGATGCCAGTATGCCGGCCCTGGCCCAACTAGTACGCGCCTGTCAGCAAGCTGGTATGGCGTTGCAGCTAGAAACTTTTAGTGGACGCCAGCCCGACGCTTTCCAACTAGCGCGAGCCCAAGTACTACTGATCCGCTCGATTACCCAAGTTACCAAGGAACTGTTAGATCAAGCTCCGCATGTGTGTTGGATCGGCACTGCAACCATAGGTACTGAGCATGTTGATGCGTCAGCTTGCCAGGCGCGGGGGATTAAGTTTGTCAGTACCCCCGGTGTGAACGCACAAGCGGTGGGTGACTACGTTGCCAGTGCCGTAGCCGCGTTAACCTTGGCGCAGGATGCAGCCTTAACCGGGCCAGTAGCGATCATTGGTGGTGGGCATACGGGCCAAGCTGCTGGGGCGCGACTGCAAGGTTTGGGCTATCAGGTGCATTATTATGATCCGCCTTTAGTGGCACAGGGGATAAGCCAACGAGATGGCATGCCGATTCATGCCAACTGGCAGCAGGTGTTAGCCAGTGCAGCGATCAGCTGCCATGTGCCACTCACGCGCAGCGGACCTTTCGCTACCTACCATTTGCTGGATGACGCCAGTATCGCTCAGTTACCTGCAAATTGTGTGCTGATTAACGCAAGTCGCGGGCCAGTAGTAGCAGAGTCCGCTTTGCGCGCCGCAGCTAACCGACAACAACCATTGCGAGTGGTACTCGATGTGTGGGAGCATGAGCCACAGATAGCTACGGATTTATTGCCCTGGCTGAGCTTAGCTACCATGCATATTGCTGGGCATAGCATGGCTGGCAAAGTGGCCGGCACCTTGCAATTACTGCAGCAACTGCTGTCTTGGTTGCCAAGTTCCGAGTTAGCCCAAGCCAGTGGCACCGCCATGCCCGTACATGAATTGCCAGACTTAATTGATTTATTGCAAGCTTGGCCGACAAGTGTACAGCCGCAGCTATGGCAGGCAAATGAGGCCCCTGATTGGCGAACACTAGCATCCTGGGTCTTGGCGATTTATGATATACGCCAAGATGATTTAGCGTTACGACAACAGCCTGCTAAACCGGCCGCTTTTGACCAACTGCGGCGTGGTTATGCGCATCGTCCTGAATTAAGTGTTGGACAGGTGCAAGGTGGTTCTTGGCTGGCCACAGAAGAATGGCGTAAGCGCCTAAAACAATTAACTTTTCAATTCAAATAAGGCTGCTAAGGCGGCCCACCAAAGCTAGGAGTGGTTATGTCACGTGCATTTAATGTTGCGGTATTAGGAGCAACCGGACTGGTTGGCCAACAGATGATTGAAATTCTAGAAGCACGTGGCTTTCCTGTGGCTGAACTGTTTCCATTAGCCAGTAGCCGTTCGGCAGGTACCCAGGTGCAGTTTCGTGGCGAAGAGATTACCGTGCAAGATGCCGACACCTTTGATTGGAGCCAAGTTGACATTGGCTTCTTCTCTGCCGGTGGAGCGATTTCTCGCATGTACGCACCACGCGCTGCGGATGCCGGCTGCGTGGTGATTGATAACACCTCTGAATTTCGCTACGAAGCAGATATTCCACTGGTGGTGCCAGAAGTAAATGCCCATGCGTTGGCCGATTTTCGCAATCGCAATATTATTGCGAATCCCAATTGCTCAACCATTCAGATGTTAGTCGCGCTGAAACCTATTTACGATGCGGTAGGCATTGAGCGTATCAACGTGGCGACCTATCAGTCGGTATCCGGCGCAGGTAAAGAGGCTATGGACGAGTTAGCCCAGCAAACGGCAGCGTTATTGAACGGGCGCCCGGTAGAAGTTGAAACCTTTAGCCGTCAAATTGCTTTTAACTGCATTCCACAAATCGATGTGTTTTTAGACAACGACTACACCAAAGAGGAAATGAAAATGGTGTGGGAGACGCAGAAGATTTTTGGTGATGAAAACGTACGCGTGAATGCCACGGCAGTGCGGGTACCCGTTTTCTTTGGCCATGCCGAGGCTGTGCATATAGAAACCATGCAGCCGATAGATGCCGAGCAAGCAAAACAGTTGTTGCGCGCTGCGCCCGGGGTTATCTTATTGGAAAATAATGAAGATTTTCCAACCCAAGTAGGTGATGCGGCAGGTCATGACAGTGTCTTTGTCGGCCGCGTACGTAATGATATTTCTCATCCGCAAGGGCTGAATTTGTGGGTGGTGGCTGATAACGTACGTAAAGGTGCGGCGACCAACAGCATTCAAATTGCGGAATATTTGATTCGCGATTATTTGTAGTCAAACCTCGTAGCATGGCTATCGATAATAATAACAAGAGTAAATGAGGGATCTAGTCAATGAAACGGAACATCAAGCGTAGCTTGTTGAGTAGTGTAGTAGCAGCGTTGGCAATCGCTGGCGTCGCGGCGCAGGCGAGCATCGTGCCAAGCTCTATTGCGCTTGCTGGACAGGCGCAGACCGCCTCTCGTTGGCAAGCTGAGCGCTTTGGCCCTATTGTATCGAGTGATACGCTGTGGACCATTGCTATGTATTACAGCGACAAGCGCGATCTCAATGTGTACGAGATGATGGACCTCATCATTGAAGCTAACCCGCGGGTGTTCCCGAATGGCCTTGCTGACCATATGTTGGATGGGTTTTATCTAACCATTCCCACGGATGGCATGGTTGCCACGACCGAGGTTACAGTCGCTAAGCCAAAGCCGACTGCGGGGGATAACTCAGCTCAGTCGGCAGCAAGCCAAACAAGCCAAGCCGCTGCTGCAGGTGGTTTAGCCCCTAGTGAACTGGCTGGATTACGCAATCAGCTGGCCCAGTCGATAGAGTTAATTGAACAACTGCAGCGCCAAAATCTTGAGTTGCAGGAGCGTTTGTTAGCGGTCACTGAAGAGCTCGGTGAGCTGCGCTTAAAAGTTAATGCAGAGCAACAAGCAGAAGCTGAGTTACAACAGCAAATCAGTGCGGAAGTGACAGCTCAACGACAAGAAAGTGCTACCACTGAAACTCCTGCAGATGCAACTGCAGCAGCGTTGCAAGCGGCGGCATCAGTAGCTGCGGAGCAATCAGAACAGGCCAATCAAGCTGTGCCCATCCAACAACAGCCACCAGCCCCAGCTAAACCAAGTTTATTGGCTTGGTTAATGCAGCCACTGCATCTGTTACTGGTGGTAGGGGTACCATTACTGCTGGTGTTGTTATTTGGCTATCGTTTTTATCGACAACGTCAACAGCAGCAATCGAGTCAGTATAAAGGTGCATTAGATGCTGCTGCCAGAGAGCAGCAATCGGCAGCGGCCGCCGACAGTGCTGCTGCGGCCAGTGCTGTGGCGGGGGGCACTGTTACAGATGCCGCAAGTTCGCAAGTGGCGCCAACCTTGGAAACTGTCCCCAGCGCCTTTGAAGAAGCCGAGCAAGCAGCGTTAGCAGCCGGAGTCACCGCCTTAGCAGCAGATGCAGCTCAAGCTGATGATGCAGCCGAGCCGGCGGCCGAGAGTGCTGATGAGAGTGCAGCTGAGAGTGCAGCTGAGCTGGCCAAAGAGCAGGCTGAAACTGACGCCGCAGAAACTAGCTTAGAACAGTCATTACAAGACTTAGATGCGGAACTAGAATTCACTCCCCAAGCAACCGCAGCGCAAGATTCATCAACAGCTGCCGAGCCTGATGCCGAGCTGGAAACCGAACTTGATGCCGAGCTAGAAACCGAACTCGATGCCGAGTTGGAAACCGAACTCGATGCCGAGCCTGACGATTTGGATGCGGAGCTAGAGGCTTTGTTTGCTGAGCAAGATGCGGTGCTTACGGCTGCGGCAGAGACTCGTGGTGAGGCTGAGCTAACTGCTGAATCTGCTGCGGAAAACCTCATTGAGTTTGAGTTGGAGGATTCAGATCTGTCGGCGACGAAGTCTGCGGAGCAGGAGCCCGATGACGGTAGCTACGTGGATCAAGAATTTGGTGATAGCGCCTATGCCGGAAAAGCTTATGGCGATGAAGCCTATAACGAAAACCAGTATCAACAAGAATACCAACCGGCCTCGCTCGTTGAAAGCGATGATGAGGATCTTGCTGCCTTGCTGGAACAAGCCGAGGATAGCAACGAGCCTAGCAGGCAAGATGACCCAGTAGGCCAAACTGAATACGATTTATCGCAACAAGATTCAGACGATGACTACTTAGCGATCGAGCAGCTCTTGGAAGAAGCGGAAGCCGAGGGTGCCAATGACTTTTCACACACCCTCTATGAGAGCGAAGCCGGCAGCTTGCCCACCGGTGAAGACACCGCACTGAATCACCTGGATTTAGCCCAAACCTATTTAGACATGGGTGATTTTGCTGCTGCGCGGGCTGAGTTATTAGCTATTGATGCCAGTACCGATGAAGATTTGCAGCGTGAAATCGCTATGCTGCAGCAACAGATAGATGAACAGGACGGTGCATGACCGAGCAAGGTAGTAGTAGCGGAACCAGCCGCATAGCCTTAGGGATTGAATACGATGGCAGCGCTTTTTATGGCTGGCAACGACAACGCGAAGTTATCTCAGTACAGCAAGTACTTGAACAAGCGTTAAGCAAAGTGGCTAATCATCCGGTTGAAGTCACCTGTGCCGGACGTACCGATGCAGGGGTGCATGCGACCGGACAAGTGGTGCACTTTGATTGCCAGTTCGAGCGCGCTATGCCGGCCTGGACCATGGGCGTGAATAGCAATCTACCAGCGACCGTGGCCGTGCGTTGGGCGCAACCGGTTGCGGATGATTTTAACGCACGCTTCAGTGCGACCGGACGGCGTTACCGCTATATTATTGCCAATGGCCGTTATCGGCCGGGTATCTTAGGCCAGGGCTTAAGTCATTATCACCAGCCGTTAGATGTAGCTCGTATGCATGACGCCGCGCAAGGGCTGCTAGGCGAGCATGATTTTAGTTCGTTTCGTGCCGCGCAATGCCAATCTCATTCACCGAATCGGTGTGTGACCCACATTCAAGTGCAACGCTTAGGCGACTTTGTCGTGGTCGATATTGCCGCCAATGCGTTCTTGCATCATATGGTACGTAACATCGTTGGCACCTTGCTGGAAGTAGGCAAAGGTAGCCAAGCGGTCGGGTGGCCAGCCCAGGTGTTAGCGCTAAAAGATAGAACCCAAGCTGCGGCTACAGCGAAGGCCGAAGGATTGTATTTGGTGCAGGTAGATTACCCCGCCCACTTTAACTTACCCCAAGTAGAGCCTGGGCCCTTATGGTTACCAAGTGCGGTGGTATGGGGCTGACGGCTAACAGTTAAGACCACTTTTTGCTAAACTAGTAAGCACGAATGTGCTTTAATAGCGCCATTAAATTATTGAGACAAGCGAATTACTATGAGCTGGATTGAGCGAATTCTTGCAAAACCAAAGAGCAGCAAAAAGCGTGAAATTCCCGAGGGAGTTTGGGCCAAATGCAGCAGTTGTGATGCCATTTTGTACAGCGCTGATTTAGAGCGTAGCCTGAATGTCTGCCCTAAGTGTGATCACCACATGCGGGTATCGGCGCGGATGCGGCTTAAGCACTTTTTGGATGAAGGTAAAGTTACCGAGATTGGTGCTGAGCTTGAACCGAAAGATGTGTTGAAGTTTCGAGACTCAAAAAAATACAAAGATCGTATTGCCGCTGCGCAAAAAGCTACGGGTGAGAAAGATGCCTTAGTTGCGCAAAAAGGTACCTTAAAAGGTATGCCGGTGGTGGCTGTCGCGTTTGAATTTGAATTCATGGGTGGTTCTATGGCATCCGTGGTTGGTGCGCGTTTTGCTGAAGCAGCCAAGGTGTGTTTGCAAGAACGGATTCCATTGGTGTGTTTTTCAGCATCAGGTGGCGCTCGTATGCAAGAAGCCTTACTGAGTTTGATGCAGATGGCAAAAACATCAGCGGCGTTAGCGCGCATGAGCGAAGCTGGTTTACCCTACATTTCGGTACTGACAGATCCAACCATGGGTGGCGTATCAGCTAGTTTGGCCATGTTAGGTGATGTGAACATTGCAGAGCCCAAGGCTCTGATTGGTTTTGCTGGGCCACGAGTGATTGAGCAGACGGTACGCGAGACGCTGCCAGAAGGCTTCCAACGCGCCGAGTTCTTACTCGACCATGGGGCTGTTGATATGATTGTTGATCGGCGCCAAATGCGAAATACCATTGCGTCCTTGTTGGCCAAGTTCCAAAACTTACCGGCTGTAGCCGACGAATATTAAGCCTATGACACAGCTTTCTGTTCCATCCACATCAGCCGGGCTTCATGCCTGGCTGACTTATTTAGAGCACTTGCATCATCAAGCCATCGACATGGGCTTAGACCGAGTGAAGCAGGTTGCTGAGCAACTCAATTTATTGCAGCCAAGCGCCAAAGTGATGACCGTTGCTGGTACTAACGGTAAAGGTTCGACGGTGCGTTACCTCGAAACTATCTTACGCGCGGATGGCTATCAAACTGGCGTCTATATTTCTCCGCATTTGCATCGCTATAACGAGCGCGTGCGTATTAATGGCGAACAACTCAGCGATGCTGAGCATGTGGCGGCTTTTGCGGCAGTAGAAGCTGCTCGGGGCGATATTTCGTTAACCTATTTTGAATTTGGCACCTTAGCGGCATTGTGGCTGATGCAGCAACGTAACCTCGATGTTTGGGTGTTAGAAATAGGCTTAGGAGGCCGCTTAGATGCGGTGAATATTATCGACGCGGATGTTGCTTTGCTGACCAGTGTGGGGATCGATCACGTTGGCTTTTTGGGGGCCGACCGGACTGGTATCGCACGAGAAAAAGCAGGTATTTTTAGACCCCATCGTCCGGCTATTTGCGGTGAACCTGATTTGCCAGCGGCCGTAGTAGAACAGGCTCAAGCCCAGCAAGTTCAGCTGCAGCGAGTCGGCTATGAGTTCTTCTACAAACCACAAGATGCGCAGCACTGGCAGTTCCGCAACAGTGAAATACAACTGCTTGATTTGCCGTTACCACAATTGCCTTTACCAAATGCAGCCACGGCAGTAGCTGCTTTAGCAGCGTTGCCGCTACCCGTTACTTTAACCGCCATTAAGCAAGGCTTAGAGCAGGCGCGTGAACCGGGGCGGTTACAGTTTTTAGCAGCCACGGCACAGCGCTCCGCGGATACCTTACTCGATGTGGCTCATAATCCCCATGCTGCCGCCTACTTAGTGGAAGTGCTGCGTCAGCGTTATCCTGAGCGCCCCGTGTTAGCCGTGGTTGGGATGCTGCAAGATAAAGATATTGCCGGCACCCTAGCGACCTTACAGCCGCTGGTTGCCCAGTGGTTCTTTGCCGATTTGAGCGAACCACGTGGTGCGCGAGCTGAGCAACTGCAACAACAGCTGCCGAGCACAGCTAACGTGGCTGGCTGTTTTGCCGATGTGGCAAGTGCCTATGCCGCCGCTCTAGCTGCCGCTGCACCCGCGCCCGAGGGGAGTAACCAACAACAACCGCTGGTATTGGTTTGCGGGTCGTTTTACACTGTGGGCAAAATAGCAGATACGGAGTAACTGATGGCGTCGCAATTGCAAAACCGGTTAGTGGGGAGCGTTATTCTGATTGCGCTTGCGGTAATTATTTTACCTGAATTGCTGGATGGCAAGCCACCGCAGCAACAAGAGCAATTTGAGACGATTCCGTTGCAACCCGAAGTAGCAGTCACCAGTACCCCGGTAGCGGAGATCCCAACGGAGCAATTACCACCCTCGTTGGATGATGTAGCGACCGTTGAGTTAACCGCCGACACGGCACCGACGCTCAACCAATCAGCACCGGCGAGCAGCACTCCAGCAGTGGCTCAACCACCCAGTGCCGCCGCATTAAAAGAGTCCGGTTGGGTTATTCAACTGGGAGCGTTTCGCAATCAGCAGTCCGTTGACCAATTGGTGGCTGAACTACAAGCCGCTGGTTACGCTGCTTATCGCGAGCAAGTGGCCGGCAGCCAAGGGCCTCTACATAAGCTTATGGTAGGCCCGAAGTTAGTGAAAAGTGAACTTGAACAAGATCTACCAAAACTCAAACAAATCACCTCACTCAACGGTAAAGTGGTGCGTTACCAACCCTAAGGCTACCGTTTAATAACAACAATAATGGCGCAAAACCGAATCAAATCTGGTATAATTCGCGCGCCAAAAATAGCTAAGGAATGCAGTTATGAATTGGTTTGATATCACCATTTTAGCCATCATTGGGCTGTCTACGCTAATTAGTCTTAGTCGTGGTTTTATTAAAGAAGCGATGTCGCTGGCAATCTGGATTGCCGCATTTTTCATCGCCAAATTTTTCTATTTAGATTTAGCAGTTTATTTCACTGGTATTGAAGATGAGATGCTGCGCAATGGTGCCGCTGTGGCTGCTTTATTTGTGGCTACGCTGATTGTTGGAGCGATTCTAAACAATCTGCTGGGGCGCTTAGTAGTAGGCACAGGTTTAAGTGGCACTGACCGTTTGCTCGGCGCCGTTTTTGGGGCGCTGCGTGGGGTGTTAGTGGTAGCGGCGTTATTGTTCTTTTTAGATTCCTTTACTGGTTTCGCCCAAGCCCAATGGTGGGTTGAGTCTTCGTTGATTCCTCACTTTGGCATTGTGATTGAATGGTTTTTTGAATACCTAGAGAAAACTTCAAGTTTTCTCCCCTAACTCAATAAATGAGCGCAGTAAATAGGCGCAATCAATGAGGTTGTTATAGCATGTGTGGCATAGTTGGTATTGTTGGTAAAGACCCAGTTAATCAGGCCTTGTACGATGGTTTAACGATGCTACAGCATCGCGGTCAAGATGCCGCCGGCATCATGACGGTAGACAACAACACCTTGCGCTTGCGCAAGGCGAATGGTTTAGTGCGAGATGTGTTTCACACACGCCATATGCACCGGTTAACGGGGCGGATCGGGATTGGTCATGTGCGTTATCCAACCGCAGGTAGCTCCAGCTCGGCCGAGGCTCAACCTTTTTATGTGAACTCGCCGTTTGGTATTGCCATGGCGCATAATGGCAACCTCACCAACGCGCAAGAATTACAACAGCAGTTGTTTGAGAAAGCTCGCCGCCATATTAACACCACCTCTGATTCTGAAATTCTTCTCAATATTTTTGCCCACGAACTGTACCAACAAGAAAGCCTACAACTGACCGCAGAAGATGTGTTTGCCGCGGTAAGCCGAGTGCATCGACAGATTCGTGGCGCTTATGCTGTGGTAGCCATGATTATTGGCCACGGCATGGTCGCGTTTCGTGACCCATGGGGCATTCGACCGCTGGTATTAGGTAAGCGTGATACCGCTAAGGGCCCTGAATATATCGTTGCTTCTGAGAGTGTTGCCGTAGACGGCACTGGCTTTACTTATGTGCGTGATATCGAGCCGGGTGAAGCTGTTTATATCAGCGAAGATGGCCAGTTGACCTCGCGCCAATGTGCGGATAACCCACAGCATTGCCCTTGTATCTTTGAATACGTGTACTTTGCGCGTCCTGATTCTTTTATTGATAAAGTGTCGGTGTATGCCTCACGCGTTAACATGGGTCGCAAGCTAGGTGAAAAAGTGAAACGAGACTATGCTCACTTAGACATCGATGTGGTGATCCCGATCCCTGAAACCAGTTGTGATATTGCGCTAGAGATGGCTAATATTTTGGACCTGCCGTATCGCCAAGGCTTTGTTAAAAACCGCTACATTGGCCGTACTTTTATCATGCCAGGGCAAACCCAACGACGTAAATCAGTGCGCCGCAAGTTGAATGCGATTAGCGCTGAATTTCGTGGGAAAAACGTGCTGTTGGTAGATGATTCAATTGTCCGTGGTACCACATCTGAGCAGATCATTGAGATGGCCCGTGAAGCTGGCGCGAAGAAAGTTTATTTTGCCTCGGCCGCCCCAGAGATCCGCTTCCCGAACGTGTATGGGATTGATATGCCAAGCGCCAATGAACTGATTGGCCATGGTCGTGAAGCTGCGGAGATCAACGATTTAATCAAAGCCGATGGTTTGATCTATCAAGAACTGGACGATTTAATTGCGGCAGTTCAAGAAGAGAATCCTGCCATTGAGCAATTTGAGACCTCGGTCTTTAACGGCAAGTACATCACTGGCGATATCAACCAAAGCTACTTAGATCGTCTTGATGCAGCCCGTAACGATATTGCTCGTGGTGGCGATAATAGTGCTGAAGATGCTAATTTAGAGCTACATAATGAGCTTGATGACGAGTAAGTGCTGATAACAAGTTCGAGAAAAAAGCCATGATGTTTCATCATGGCTTTTTTTATGGCTGCTGCTTAAACAGCTTGGGTTTAAACAGGTGCTACTTAACCAGATAGCCCTTACAACTGGAACGGATACACCGAGCCAAGTTTTAAGATTTGGGTGAGCTCATCTAACGCTGTCCGAGACTCGGTGAGTAACTGTGGATCACTTAAATCAGCCACACTCAGTTCATCGCGATAATGTTTATCGACCCATTGGTTCAGACGGGCAAATAGCTCATCGTTCATCAGTACCGCTGGGTTTACCGCCGCTAGTTCAGTATCATTCAAAGCAACTCGTAAACGCAGACAAGCAGGGCCACCGCCGTTGCGCATGCTTTGTTTTACATCAAAATAATGCACTTGGCGAATCGGGGTATTGCGGGTGACTAATTCTGCCAAATAAGCAGCAACCCGCGGGTTCTCTTGACACTCAGTTGGAGCAATAATAGCCATATGACCGTCTTGCATGGTTAACAGCTGGGTGTTGAATAAATAGGTTTGTACGGCATCTTCAACGGATACTTCATTGGTGCTAACTTCAATGAAATGGACAGGTTCGTCGCCAAATTTGCGCTGAATTTCGGCGAATTTCTGCTCTGTATCCAAAAACGCTTGCTGGTGATAAAAGAGCACGTTCTGGTTGCCCACTGCAATCACGTCATTATGGAACACGCCTTGATCGATAACGGCTGGGTTTTGCTGAATAAAGACCGTATTCTCGTCGCTTAATCCATGCAACCGTGCGATGGCTTGCGACGCCTCAAAGGTTTGCCGCGCCGGATACTTTTGTGGCGCTGGCTTGCTGCTATCAAAGGCGTACCGGCCAAAGGTGAAAATCTCCACTCCAGCATGACCGTAGTTACTGCACAAACGCGTGTGGTTAGCGGCGCCTTCGTCTCCAAAATGCTCGTTATCAGGCAAGTGAGTGTGGTGCTCAAAGTAGCGACCATTGTTAAACATCGCCTGTAAAATACGACCGCTGGTTTGAGGCTCTAAGCTGCGGTGAAATTTATTGGTTAAATTAGCCGGCGTAAAGTGTACCTTGCCATCGGCCGTATCAGCACCCGGCGACACGGTAGCGGCGTTGGCGGTCCACATGCTTGAAGCCGAGCACACCGCTTGGAAAATCTGCGGGGCTTGGCTGGCGGCACGGATTAACACCTCGCCATCTGAACCACTAAAGCCTAAACGTCGTAAGGTAGCAATATCAGGGCGTTCTTGTGGCGCCAGGACACCTTGCACCATACCCATATCGTGCAGCGCTTTCATTTTGGCTAAGCCTTGTTTAGCCGCTGATTTGGGGCTAGAGGTTGCTTTAGCATTGCTCAACGACGCCACGTTACCAAAAGATAACCCAGCGTAATTATGAGTGGGGCCGACGAGGCCATCGAAGTTTACTTCAACGTGTTTCATGCTTAACGAAACCTCCATTGCGGTTGCAAGTGTTCATTTGCGGAGTATTATACCCACTAAATAGCTTAGGTGTAAGTGCTGTAGCCCTTGAATTATCTGGCGTTTCGGGCTGTTTGCATGTTTATACTTAAAAAATGATTGTTTATTTAATTTGCATTCGGTGGTTGTGAAGTGAATGCGAAACGGATATATCTAAAAAAAGAACCCGGTAAATCACCAATACATAGAGAGTCGCATGGCAAAAGCGCTAGTTATTGTCGAGTCCCCCGCGAAGGCCAAGACAATTAATAAATATTTAGGGAATGATTTCATTGTGAAATCGAGTGTAGGTCACGTGCGTGACTTGCCCACTCGCTCGGTAGCCACGGTAAAAACTAAGCCGGCTGCAGAAGTTCGCAAAATGTCGCCTGAAGCAAAAGAAGCTTATCGCCAGCAGCGTGAGTTCGCCAAGTTGGTGGCGCGTATGGGTATTGACCCTGAACACGGCTGGCAAGCACACTATGAAATCTTACCCGGCAAAGAAAAAGTAGTTGCTGAGTTACAGAAGCTTGCCAGCAAAGCCGATGCAATCTATCTCGCAACGGATTTGGACCGCGAGGGAGAAGCCATTGCTTGGCACCTACGTGAGTTAATCGGTGGCGATAAACAGCGGTTTCAGCGGGTGGTGTTTAACGAAATCACCAAAAAAGCCATTCAAGAAGCGTTTTCGAAGCCCGCCGAGGTCAACGAAGATCGCGTGCACGCCCAACAAACCCGTCGCTTTTTAGACCGCGTAGTAGGTTTTATGGTGTCACCCTTACTGTGGAAAAAGATTGCCCGCGGCTTATCGGCCGGACGGGTGCAATCGGTAGCAGTGCGCTTGGTTGTGGAACGTGAGCGCGAAATCAAAGCTTTTATTCCTGAAGAGTATTGGGATATTTACGCTGATTTAAACACAGCTGCACAAGCTGAGCTGCGAATGCAGGTGCAGAAACACCTAGGCAAGGCCTTTAAAGTCGGTGATAAAGCCGCAGCCATGGCGGCAGTTGATGCGCTGCAAGGTGCGCAATATAAAGTGATGGAGCGTGAAGATAAGCCGACCAGCAGTCGTCCATCGGCACCTTTTATCACCTCTACGCTGCAGCAAGCCGCCAGTACTCGGTTGGGCTTTGGCGTGAAGAAAACCATGATGTTGGCGCAACGCTTGTATGAAGCCGGTCACATCACCTACATGCGTACCGACTCAACCAATCTAAGTAGCGAAGCGGTAGCGAGCTGTCGTAGCTATATCGAGAAACAGTTTGGTGGCGACTACTTACCAGCCAAACCTAATATGTACGGCTCCAAACAGAATGCGCAAGAGGCGCATGAAGCTATTCGTCCATCAAGCGTCACGGTTAAATCAGAGCAGTTACGTGATATGGAGCGCGACGCTCAGCGCTTGTATGAACTTATTTGGCGGCAATTTGTTGCCTGTCAAATGACTCCGGCACAATACGATGCGACTACCATTACGGTGGCCGCTGGTGATTATGAATTGAAAGCTCGAGGCCGCGTGATGAGATTTGCGGGCTGGACCAAAGTGCAGCCACCGGCAGCGAGTAAAGCGAATGATGATGCGTCGTTACCTGATGTTAAAAAGGGCGAAGTGTTAGCATTGCAACAGCTAGATCCACAACAACATTTCACCAAACCACCGGCGCGTTTCAGCGAAGCATCCTTGGTGAAAGAACTAGAAAAACGCGGTATAGGTCGTCCATCGACCTACGCTTCAATTATTTCGACCATTCAAGATCGCGGCTACGTACGAGTCGAAAACCGCCGGTTTTACGCTGAGAAAATGGGCGAAATCGTGAATGACCGGTTGGTGGAAAACTTCTCGCGGCTACTCAACTACAATTTCACCGCTGAAATGGAACAGGCGTTAGATGATATCGCTGAAGGCAAGCGCGATTGGACCGAGACGCTCGATAATTTCTACAAAGAATTTAAAGCCAAGTTAGAGCAAGCCGAATTAGATCCAGACGAGGGCGGCATGCGCACCAATCAGATGGTGCTAACGGATATCGACTGTCCAAGCTGTGGCCGCAAGATGGGTATTCGTACGGCGAGTACCGGAGTGTTCTTGGGCTGCTCAGGTTATGACTTACCTCCAGCGGAACGCTGTACGCAAACCTTAAACTTGTTACCAGGTGAAGAAGCAGTCAGTGTCAAAGGCGACGATGACGAAGCCGAATCGCTCGCCTTACGAGCGAAAAAGCGTTGTCCTAAGTGTGGTACTGCCATGGATAGCTACTTGATTGATAAATCACGCAAGCTGCACGTATGCGGTAACAACCCAGCCTGTGATGGGGTGGTAGTTGAGCAGGGTGAATTTAAAATCAAAGGCTACGATGGTCCGGTGTTAGAGTGCGACCGCTGTGGCAGTGAAATGCAGCTCAAAACCGGCCGGTTTGGCAAGTATTTTGATTGTACTAACAGTGAGTGTAAAAATACTCGTAAATTACTGAAAAATGGTCAACCAGCGCCGCCGAAAGAAGATCCGGTGCCATTCCCTGAGTTGCCATGTGAAGACTCAAGCGCTTACTATGTGTTGCGTGACGGTGCTTCTGGGGTATTTCTGTCGGCCAATACCTTCCCTCGTTCACGTGAGACGCGGGCGGTGAAAGTAGCGGAATTACAACGTTTTAAAGATCGTATTCCGAGTAAGTTTCATTATCTTACCGAAGCCCCAGCAAAAGACGATGAGGGGAACGAGGCGATTGTCCGCTACAGCCGTAAGAACAAAGAGCAGTATGTGATTACCGAAGCGGATGGCAAGCCGACTGGCTGGCAAGCCTTTTATCGTGACGGCACGTGGAGCGTACAAGAAGCGAAAAAGCGTAAGAAATAAACCCTAGGTAAATCATATATTTACCACTTGTTGGCAGCAAGCCCCTCAGCTACATTGAGGGGGTATCACAAACGGAGGTGATACGTTGCCGACAAGGAGGTTCCATGGTCTATGTACCATATCGGGCGAAAGTCCAACTGGTCGCCGCTGCATTCAGCATCATTCTGAGCTGTTTGTGGCCGGCGTCAGTAAACGCCAGTAGCTGCCCTAGCTACGCGTTTACGGTGGCACCACCCAATGCAGTTAATCATCCCTATTATCCAGCTCCTACTGGGGTATCCATGGTGTTTGCCGCGGGCCTAGTACGGCCGCAACTCGAGCAATACTTGATGGATTACTTTGCGGTGCGCTGGATTGACTGGCAAATTGCCGCCGATTATCGCTGGGCGGCCCCTTTTCAACTTCATGCTCCCGATCATCCGCAACTGCTTGAACAACTGCTGAGCTCAGCAGCACTGGCGGTTACCATTTTTGCCAATCAAGGAGCCTTGGTCAGCTATCAAACGCCGGCTGCTGCCGCTAATGCAGCGCCCCCGCGCTGGCCGCAACCGGCAGCACCACAACCCCGTCAATATTATGGCCGCACAGGAGTGCTACGATGAAATGGCTGATGTTAGGTTTAACCGCAGTGCTACTAAGTGGGTGTCAACTACCAGAAGATAACTACCAACAGCATAAGCAGCAGGCGTTGCAAGCTTTGGCGGCAATGGATGGACAGCAGTACGGTGGGCGCACCGCAGTTCAATACGGTAATCCCTACTACCCGATTCGTGAGTTGCCAACACCTTACCGGCAAGGACCTGTGGCTTATCCGGGCAATGGCTATCCGATGCCGGCTGGCAATCAACCGCCTCAGCCACCGCCCGGACTTGCTGGGCCTTATGCTGGACCCTATGCCGGGCCTTATGCCGCGTCCTCGGCTGGCTCTTTAATAGGTGCACCACAACAGCTGGTACCGGCGTGGCATAGTGCCCCCGTCACCTTGCGATCCAATGGCTTAACTGCCGCAGCAGTGATGCAGCAGGTGTTAGCTCCCCATCAGATTAGTGCACACTTTTTGGGGCCGGAGCTAGGTCAGCAGGTGGTCAAGCTTAATTATCAGGGCACGTTAGGTGGCTTACTGGAGCAGATGGCAGCGCATACGGGCTGGCATTTACAGCAGCAACCACGGCAAATTTTATGGAGTGAGTTTCAAGTTGAAGAGTTTGATGTTGCCTTTTTGGCGGGCGATACCAATTACTTTCTTGGTAACAAAGATGCTGAGCAAACCAGCACCAATAACCAAACCGCAGGAACCAACAGCAACAATGCCTTTAATGCCAGTGGCGGTAGTCAGCAATACTTGAACTTTAGCAGCCGCCAATTATCCGTTTGGAACGATCTCGAGCAAGCACTTAGCTTATTGCTCTCTGAACAGGGCAGCTTATCTATCAATCAAAGTTCAAGTTCGGTGTTGGTGCGAGATTATCCTCATCATGTTGCGCAAGTGCGGCACTACTTGGCACAGCAAAATGAGCGGCTAACCCGGCAAGTATCGATTGATGTGCAAATTCTGGAAGTGACTTTTAATGATACCGAGCAGTTTTCTGTAGATTGGCAAGCTTTGGTTCAGACCGCTGGTGGCGAAGGTATTTTAGGGCTTTCTAGCGCTAGCTTTGGCGGTGGCAACGGAACTCAATTAATGTGGCAGCAGCAACAGGGCAAAGCGGCAGGGTCGTCGGTACTTATCGAAGCATTAGAGCAGCAGGGCGTGGTGCGCATCAGTAATCATCCGCGCTTGATCAGCTTAAATAATCAAATCGCCAAAATTGTGCTGGAAGATAACGCCAGTTACTTAGCCGCGTCTGGGAGTACCAGCACACCAAACGTTGGAAGCTCACAAGTGTTGCAGCCAGGTTTAGTAACTACTGGCTTTGAGTTATACGTGTTGCCTAGCATCCGTGCCGGCGAGGTGATATTGCAGTTGTCTACCGAACTATCAGATTTAGAACGGATTGATGAAGTACGCTCGGGTGAGCAAATTATCCAAACACCTCATACCAATCGCAAAAAGTTCTTTATGAAAGCCATGATTGAAGATGGCAAAACCCTGTTGATGAGTGGTTTACGAAATGAGCGTAATAGCATTCAGCAGCAACAGAGTTGGTTGAGCCTAATGTTAGGTGGCGCCAATAGTAGCCAGCATCGCCGTAGCGAAACCATTGTGCTGTTAACACCGAATATTGTGCAGCGAGGTTACTAATGTTGGTGAGTGGCTGGCGGCTTGAGCTATGGCGTCGACAATCAACTGAGCAAGCGCGCATTTTACAATGGCTGGGTGAGGCCAGACAGCAGGGCTTTAGTCATTATGGGTTGTATCAAGTGGGGCAGTGCTATTGGTTAAGTTGTACCGGCGAGGCCAACGTAGGCGATGCCGTAGCTCATGTGCATCAGCAGTTAACTAGCACGCAAGACCCCAGTTGGGTGGTGCTGCAGGTGGTGGGTGAGCAGGTTTGGGTGATAGCTTGGCGCGAACAAACCTTACTGTGCGCTTTGGCGATTGATTTAGAAGCCAACCCGAATAGCTTTCTGTTTGAACTTACCGCTACCTGGTTAGCTACTGATGGCATGCAGTGTCAATTGATGTTAGCCGGTGAGATGGCGCAACAACGCTGGTTAACAGCACCCTGGCCGGTAAGCCCGCAGGTGTGCGATGAGTTGTTTAATCAAGCGCCAAGTAAAGGCCAGCAGCTGTTAAATATCCGCAAACCGCCACCTTGGCTACGGCGCAAAGTAGTGGTGCTTAGCGCCACCATAAGCTTGTGCTTAGCGCTGTTGTTGGGTTGGCTGTTATGGCCGACAACGCCGTCCGAAGCTGGCTTGGATAGCCATCCGCAAGCGCAACAGCGGCCGCCGATGGCGGGGGTGCAACTGGCTAGTATGGCAGCCTTGCCCCAGCAATTATTGCGTTGGAGCTATGTGGCTGGCTGGAAAGTACAGCAATGGCAGTTTAGTGAGCAACAGCAGCAACTGCATGTGCAGCAGGGGTATGCCTCGATGGCCGACCTGCGGCAACAGTTACAGCCGATTTGGTTTTATCAATTAGGTGCCGTTGCTGGCAGTGCCCAACCGGGGCTGTTACTGACCGCCAACGTCCCCAGTGCCTGGCAGCAAGAGCCAAGCTTGGCCAAGTTGGCGCCATCGTTGGCTTATCTGGAAAGCAGTTTAAGTGAACTACAGCAATGGTTTCCGCAGGCGCAATTTAAAGTGGCAGCGGTACAAACCGATGGCTGGTATCAGTGGCAGCAGGTACAGGTGCAAGTGTTAGGGTTTGACCCCTTATTGTGGAGCAGTGCCGGTGCTAAGGCGTGGCGGCAACTGCCCAGTGAGCTGAGGTTGGTAGCAGCCTCGGCCAAGGCCGATGGATTATTATGGCAACTGCAATTGGAGTTGCGCGCATACGCTCATGGAGGGCAAGCACATGGTAGGGATTACGATTAGTTTATTGCTGGCGCAACAATTGCTAACAGCACCACCATCGACAGCGACCACCAGCTCCGTTGATGCCGTTCACGTCGTTGAACCCGCTGAACCCACTGAAGCCTTTGATCCGGCTCCAGGCTTGATTGAGCAGTTGCGTTACAGCGAGTTAGAGCAACGGGTGGCCGAAACCGAAGCCAAACGATTGCAAACCCAGTTGCAAATCGAGAAAGCCAAGCATGCCATTGCCGCCTTACAAAAGCCCGCAGCTAACCCGGGTAATCGGGTTACTGAACAACTGAGTAGCATCATTTTGGTGGGCTTTATCGAAGCTGTGGATGGCGTCAAGGTGGTATTGCAAGAGCGTGGTCAGTGGTTGCTGTTAACCCCAGGTGAGCGAGGTGCCCATGATCTACAAGTTGAGGTGCATGAGCAGCAGGTGCGCTTAAAACGTTACGGCCACTATCGCGACATCCCACTACCGCAGGGGTGGTGAGCCATGTTAATGCTACCGGAAGATCAAGTGCTGCAATGTCAGATTTTCTTGCCCAGCTTAACCGAGTGCCTGCGTATCAGTGAGCGTCCGCAGCAACCGGATAACGCAGTGTTAGTTACCAACGAAGGGCTATTGCTATGCAGCCTCGTAGCTTGGCAAGAATCGGCGTTGGAGATCATTAACTTACTTCAATTTACCTATCATCAAGGCTTGCAAGTAAGGCTGCGGATGTTAGCACCGGCGCGAGCCATTCGGGCGGCTTTGCATGATGCCTTGGCGCAAACCCAGCAAACCAGTGCACATGCGAACCAGCCCTTGGATCAAACACGGGCGCAGCAGGCCCTCGAAGATTTAGTGCAACAGGCGTTGGTGATTTCGGCATCTGATATTCATCTGGTATTTACCCCATGCCAAGCTTTACTGGCGTTTCGCGTGCATGGGCGCTTGATTGGCCAGGCCGAACGCAACAGAGAAACCATGGCGGCCGCTATTGCGGCGTCGTTAAACACTCGCTCTGATGACTTTCGTGAACTGTTTGATGAGCAACGTCTATCGGCAGCCAGTATTTCTATTACCGTAGCGCATCAGAATCAGCCCCAACGGATCCGGTTGCGGGTGCAAAAATCGCCCACCCGCGATGGGTTTGCCGTGACCATGCGGTTGCAGAACGAACAGCAACGGGTAGTCGAGCTTGGGCAGTTGGGGCTCACCGCCAAAGTGCATCGACAACTGCTGGAGTTATTGTTGCAACCGGCTGGCATGATTCTGATTGCGGGGCCTACCGGGCAGGGTAAAACCACCACTTTGGCAGCTATCAATTGGGTGATCCCGCGCACGGCTAAGGTGATTTCCCTCGAAGATCCGATTGAGATTATTCAGCCTCACATTGAGCAAAAGCCGGTTATCGCTGACCACGCCGAACTTAACTTTGCCAATATGGTGAAGGTGGCCTTGCGGGAAGATCCAGACGTGATATCGATTAGTGAAATTCGCGACGCCGCAACTGCTAAAGCGGCTTATACCGCAGCACTGACAGGGCATTTAGTTACGGCAACGGTGCACGCCCACGATACCTTTGGAGTGTTGCAACGGTTACTGGATTTGGGCTTAAGTGCTGAGTCGCTGGCGCAAGTAGGGGTATTGCGTGGGATTCTGGCGCAGCGCTTGCAAAGTACCGTGTGTCAGGCATGCGTTGCGCATCCGCAAGCACCCTGTGCAGTGTGTCATGGTGCTAGGGTGAGTGGTCGGCAGCTGTTAACCGAGTTTTTGGTGATTGACGAAAAGGTGCGTTTGGCGCTGCGTCAAGGTGAATTGGAACAGTGTCGCAAACACTTGCTCGAGCTAGGCTGGTTGAGTTTAGAGCAACAGCTGGGCGAGACCCTAGAGGAGCCGTTATGCAACGCTTAAGCAGACCGCGACAGCTGGCTTTTCTCGAAGATTTTGCGTTAGGGCTAGCCGATGGTTTAAGCCCATTGCAAACCTGTATTGGATTAGCGGAAAACGCTAAGCAGCAAGGCCTACGGGCGGAATACCAACTGGTACAGCAAATCATCGCGCAACTGAATGCCGGCCAGCCACTAGGGCCAGCGTTGCAGGGTAGTTTTGCCCAAGATCTAGTGATGCTGATGGCCGTTGGCGAACATAGCGGCGTGTTAGATCAGTTACTGCAACGGCAACAGCAGTTTGAACAACAACGTTATGCCGCCCTACAAGCGTTCTGGAAGCCGCTCCTTTATCCACTAGCAATGTTGGCCTTGGCGCTACTGGCTTGCGTTTTTATTGGGCAGCAAGTGATGCCGAAACTAGCCGCCGCGTTACCCCCTGAGCAGTGGCCGCAACTGAGTGGATTGCTGTTGCAACTTAGTCATGGTCCGGCGGTGCCGTTACTCCTGCTAGCGGTGCTGTTGGTGTTATTGGCCTGTTGGGGCCCAGCGCTGCTGATTGATTTAAGCCGATGGTATTGGCGGGCGTTGGCGCAGAGAGGCTGTTTTGTTATTCGCCGCTATTTTGATGCGGTATTGCTGTTGCAAACCGTCACTGTGCTGTTGAAAGCAGGGATGAATCTGGATCGCGCTATCTTGGCGATGCAAGCCTATAGCAATAGCTCAATGGATTGGCATTTAGGCGTGATTCGGCAGCGCTTAGCCCAAGGTGAGCGACAGTTAGCAGTGCTGTTTGATACCGGACTGTTGTCGGCGCGCATGTTGTTTCGGCTAAGTAATGGCAGTCGCCAGGCCAGCGAACAAGGCACGTTGCTGCGGGTGGCTGAGTATGCCACCCAAGATGCGGTGCGGGCGTTGGGGCGGCTACGAGTACTGCTACTAGGATTTTGCTACGGCATGATTTTTATGGTGTTGGTGGTGGTACTAGGCGGTATGGGAGCCATGCTGATGACAGTATCCCAGCAGCATATCTAAGTTCATTAAGCAGGGTTACAGCGTGAGGAGGATAAGCAACAGGAACGGATAGCAACAACCATGAAACTATCAGATAAGCGCCAAGAACGTCCTTAAGGACCTTTGCGGTTTCGTTGAAAAACAAGGAGCAAGTGATGCGTAAGCAACAACAAGGATTTACTTTTATTGAAGTGTTAACCGTTTTATCCATTATTGCGTTAGCTACGGTGGGCACGCTCGCCTTGCGAGATTGGGCGGTGGGGAACTCACGCATTAGTGAGGCTAAGACTCAGATTATAACCATTCAGGCAGGTGCCCAGCTGTGGCGACCTCGTAGCGGCGATTTAACCGGCATTAGTTTGGCCGCCATGTCCGGTATTGCGGCAGTGCCGCAGCAGTGGGGCAGTGGTACTGCGATTAATCCTTGGGGTGGCGATGTGACAGTTGCTGTTGATGGAACTGATACCTCACGTTATGTGATTACTCTGACAGGAATTGATACGGATGCTGAAGGAGCTCGCCTAGCGCATGATTTTACTGAATATGCAGTTCAATCAACATTTACAAATGGAACATTAATCTTAGGTTTCCAAGGCTAACCCCATGCTAACCAGTCACCTGCGCAGCCATGGTTTTAGCATGATTGAATTGGTGCTGGCGCTAGCCTTGCTGGCGGTGCTTGCTAGTGCGGCAGTGCTGGGGCTGCAGCACTGGCGTCAAGCAGCGTTTAAGCAAGACCCGCCGTGGTCGGATGCGCAGCTGTTGCAGTTACAGCAACAGTTGCGCGCCCATCGCCAGTTTCTACTGGTGCGGGCGGCGTTGGTTGATCCAACCTAATCCCCAAGGAGTGCCACGAATGAAATCAACGGACTTGAACAGCGGCCCCTTAGCAGCGCCAATCCTCGGCGGCGCTGAGGTAATAGTAAGACTACCGCTGCGGGGCAGGTCTAGCCTTGGCTTTGTGCTGTTAGAGGTGATCATTGCGACCGTGTTGCTGGCAGCTAGTTTGCTGGTGTTTGCTCAGTGGCAGCAGGTGCAACAACAGCAACAGCAGCGCCATCAATGGTTAGCTGATACTGAACGCTTACAGCAAGCGGTACGCAGTTACTGGAGTGATACGGGGCAACCGCCGCCATCCTTTGCGCAGTTACAACAGCATGGGCACTTGCAGCAGCTAACCACGCCGTGGCAGCAGCCTTGGTTGCTACAGCCGCAGCAACGTTATGTGCAATTACGCTTAACCGCACCTAGTGCGGCCGCCGCGAGCTGGTTAGCTGGCCAAATCGTGGGTGCCAGCGCCAATGCCGAGCAGGTGCTGGTAACTGTGTGGCAGCCAGCGCAGAGCTACCATCCGGATAGTCCTTACCTTTATCGAGTGGCGATTGCTGATGCTCCGCAACTGAACCAAATGCATACGGATCTCGATCTTCGCCAGCATAACCTGCAGGGGATTGATCAACTGCGCGCCAGCGCTTGGTATGGGCAAAGCCTAAGCGCACCAGAGGCACAACTGGTGCAAGTGCAAAGTGAGCATGGCCATTTCACCATGGTGACAGCAGCGCAAGCGGTGATTGGTGGGATTAGTATGGAGCAGGTCTGGCAACGCATTACTGAGTATCAGCAACTATGGGAGTTGTGTGTGGCCCGCGGTGGCTGTCAGGGTTAGCCAGCGCCGTAACCAACCAGCAAGGAGGTAACAATGCGAACCAAGCAAACGGGGCAAGCCATGCTGGAGGCGCTGTTGGCATTGCCGATTATTCTCGTGGTGTTACTGGGGCTAGTACAACTGATTTGGGTATTCTGGACCATGCACACACTGCAAACCGGCTCTCATTACGTGTTGCGTAGCGGAGTCTTGCAACATGGCAGCCTGGATAAGATGAAGGATACCCTAGCGACGGTGATGGCGACCACTCAAATGCAGTATTTTGACGCGCCGGCTAGCGATAGCGAGGGTGCAGCGCCTGAATTTGACGACAATGACTTACGTTACGCAACCCTTACCGAAACCCTAAAAATGCGTGGCTACCTGGAGTTGGCGGCGCGCATTCAAATTCATAATCCTACTGCGGCGATGCAACGGCAATTGAGTGAACGCCGTTGGGACACGCGCAACTCGCGCTGGGTGCAAGAGATAGCTATTGATCATCCGCAAGTGCGGCTGGCGGAAGCGCGCGATGCGGAAGCTTGGCTGGCAGCGCGGCAGTTACAGATAGAAATTTGGTGGTGCATGCCGCTGGAAGTTCCCATAGTCGGCAGCATGATTGCGGCAACGGCCCAGTGGTTTCGTAGTGACAGCCAAGCCTTCTGTCGCTTACGGGGAATGGCTCTTGATAAGCCGATGTGGGCGTTAAAGGTGATGGCAGAAGGGCCTATGCTAACGGGTTTTCGCACCCGTTAGCAAAGCTGATAGACCCGCCGCTAACAGCGGGCTTTAGACTGTTATGCTGAGGTGGTTACCGGCGCATGCCAAGTGTCACAAGCTTGCAGGGTATTTTGCATCAAGGTTGCGACTGTCATTGGGCCCACGCCACCTGGTACTGGGGTAATGTAAGCAGCGCGAGCCGCGGCCGCAGCAAACTCCACATCGCCCACTAATTGACCGGAAGGTAGCCGGTTAATGCCGACATCAATGACCACCGCCCCTGGTTTAATCCAAGCACCCGGAATAAAGTTAGGACGGCCCACAGCAACCACGAGAATATCAGCGCGTTCAACATGGCTTTGCAAATCAGTGGTGAATCTGTGACAGACAGTGGTGGTGGAGCCGGCTAAGAGCAGTTCTAGGCTCATCGGTCGTCCGACAATGTTTGACGCACCAACCACAACCGCATTCTTACCATAAGTATCCAGTTGGATGGATTCGAGCAGTGTTATCACGCCGCGCGGGGTGCAGGGGCGTAAGGCCGGGTTTCGTTGCGCCAAGCGTCCCATGTTGAAGGGGTGAAAACCATCGACATCTTTAAACGGATTAATGCGCTCTAACAAAGCTTGTGCGTCTAATCCTTCCGGTAACGGCAGCTGTACCAAAATGCCATCCACCGAAGCATCTTCATTAAGTTGATCGATGAGAGCTTCTAACTCGGCTTGAGTGGCGCTAGCTGGTAGGTCATAGGCTTTAGAAATGATGCCTACTTCTTCACAGGCGCGGCGTTTGCTGCCCACATAAACTTCAGATGCTGGGTCGTTACCTACCAACACTACCGCCAGCCCCGGAGCTCGATAGCCAGCGGCTAGACGTGCTTGCACGCCAGCTTTTACTTGGTCACGAACCTGTTGGGCAACTTTTTTACCGTCAATATTTTGCGCTGTCATAGCTGCTGCAAACCCTTCTTTATTCAAGCGTGGAATGGTAAGATGTTTTGGTCATCGTGTTGGGCGGATATTTTCGCACGTTTTGACGTTAGGTTGTAGTAACTTATGTGGGCAGTTTATGTGCTTAAGTTACTGAAGCCAGCGGTTAGTACTTGAAACAGTAGCTAAGCTGGCCGAAACAAACAGAATTGCTGCTTTTGAATACAGATTGTCGGTATTTTCGGCAGTTGAATGCAGAACGCAAAAAAATGTTTGACGACTCTAAGAGCAACAGGTAATATTCGCCCCCGTTGTCAGGCCGCGTCCTGCACGGGTTTTTCAAAGATGTCGGCGAGTAGCGCAGCTTGGTAGCGCACTTGTTTTGGGTACAAGGGGTCGCTGGTTCGAATCCAGTCTCGCCGACCATTCTTTGTCAGGATAGAAATGCGCCCGTAGCTCAGCTGGATAGAGCAACGGCCTTCTAAGCCGTCGGTCGCAGGTTCGAATCCTGCCGGGTGCGCCAATACTGCCCTGGCATCAACAGTTTTGAGAAATGGTGGCTGTAGCTCAGTCGGTAGAGCCCCGGATTGTGATTCCGGTTGTCGTGGGTTCAAGTCCCATCAGCCACCCCATCTCTCCCTCAGTAATATATTCCCTGTTTGGTGTCGGCGAGTAGCGCAGCTTGGTAGCGCACTTGTTTTGGGTACAAGGGGTCGCTGGTTCGAATCCAGTCTCGCCGACCATTCTACTATGTCTATACTTCTTCGCTGAATTCTGCTAATACTCTTACATTGAGTTGACTTAACCGTTCGCGTTTAGCATCAAGTTAATGCTAACAACGGGTTGATGCACAGGAAGGCGCATGGCAGCTTCAGGAATAGCGACACAAAATCTCAGTCAAGCAACGAGTGATATTGCGCAACAGCAGTTCGGTTTGCTGATCTCGCAAATCAGTACGCAACTGATCAATAGTACCTCAGCAGAAACCCAGCAACACATAGAACAAGCTTTGGCTGCACTTGCTAGTGGCGGCCGTAAAGATCGCTGTTATGTGTTTTTGTTTGATGAACAGCTCACCACCATGAGCAACACCCATGAGTGGACTGCTCCAGGTATCACGTCTTTTAAAGCTGAGCTCCAAAATATTGATATTGCCGCCATGCCGTGGTTTTTTGAGCAGATGCGCAACCAGGGTCAAGTGGTGGTCGATGATGTCAAGCAACTACCGCCAGCGGCTATCGGCTTTCAGCAAGAACTCACTCGTGAGGGAATTCAAGCGATGATGGCCGTAGGCATGTATTTAGAGCATCGGCTGATGGGCTTTGTCGGCTGTGACTTAGTGCAGCGTCAGCATCACTGGAGCGCGGAAGATATCCAGCAGATGCAGTTGGTGGCAGACATGATCAGTAACACCATCGCGCGGCATCGCACTGAGACGAGGTTACGGCAAGTTGAAGCCGAGTTGCGACTGGCTAATGAGCAATTATTAGCGTTAGCGCATCAAGATAGTCTAACCCAAGTTGCTAACCGGCGCGCTTTAGATAAAAGCCTGAAAGACGAGCTACAACGTGCCAGCCGCATGGGCCGTGAACTCACTTTATTTATGGTTGATATTGATCATTTTAAGCAGCTTAATGATACCTATGGGCATCGTTTAGGCGATTCTGTGCTGGCTGATGTGGCAGAGATTTTAGCGACCCAGTTTAGGCGTAGTGGCGAGCTTGTAGCCCGTTACGGTGGCGATGAATTTGTTGTCATTAGTCCGTTAGTCGACGCCGCCACTGCCCAGACCCTCGCCGCTGCGGTGCTGTATCGTGTACGCGCCCTAAGCTACCCCGAAGGGGCGCAAATAACCGTGAGCATTGGGGTCTATCAATGTATTCCGCAAGCACCTGTGGGAGCTGATAATTTATTACAAGAAGTAGATGCCGCAGTGTATCAAGCGAAGCTAACAGGGCGTAACCTAGTGGTGTTTGTTGCCAATTAGTAACCATTTATTCTCGACTTGAGTAGATCGCTTCGCTATAATGCGGCGTCATTTTGAAGGGTCCCGAATCGTAGTGGGCTCAGGCCAATAGTGAAGCCGAGGTAAAAAAGCAATGCAGGTTTCTGTAGAGACAACCCAAGGATTAGAACGCCGTGCCACTATCACCGTGCCGGCTGAAACCATCGATAAAGAAGTAAAGCGTCTGCTTAAAGACGAGTACCGTAACCGCCGTATCAACGGTTTCCGTAAAGGGAAGGTACCACCGAATGTATTGCAAAAACTGTTCGGCAAAGAAGCCCGTGCACGTGCTGCATCTAACTTGATGCAAAGCAAATACTTCGAAGCAATGATGCAAGAAAAATTAAACCCAGTGGGTGCGCCTGCAATCGAGCCAAAAGTTAACGAAGAAGGTAAAGACTTCGAATTCGTGGCTACGTTTGAAGTGTATCCAGAAGTTAAGGTTGCTGATTTAGATAAATTAGCCATCGAAAAACCAGAAGTAGAAGTGACTGACGCTGACGTTGACACCATGATGGAAACGTTGCGTAAGCAGCACGCTACTTGGAAAGAAGTGAAGCGTAAATCGAAGAAAGATGACCAAATCACCATCGATTTCACTGGCTCGATTGACGGTGAAGAATTTGAAGGTGGCAAAGCATCTGATTTTGCTTTGGAATTAGGCCAAGGCCGAATGATTCCTGGGTTTGAAGATGACATCATTGGCATGAAAGCCGGTGAAGAAAAAACCATCGAAGTGACTTTCCCTGAGGATTATCACGCAGAAAACTTGAAAGGCAAAAAAGCATCTTTTGTGATCGTTGCCAAGAAAGTTGAGACGCGTGAACTGCCTGAGCTAAACGACGAGTTCGTGGCTCTGTTCGGTGTCAAAGAAGGTGGTGTTGACGCATTGAAAGCTGAAGTGCGTAAAAACATGCAGCGTGAACTGAAAAATACCGTTCAAGCGAAAGTGAAAGAACAGGTATTGAAAGGCTTAGTTGAAAGCAACGAAGTGGACGTTCCAAAAGCTATGTTGAGCCAAGAAGTTGACGTATTACGTCGTCAGGCCATGCAACGCTTTGGTGGTAACCAAGCTCAATTACCACAATTGCCAGCCGAATTGTTTGAAGAACAAGCAAAAGAGCGGGTGAAAGTAGGTTTGTTGTTGGGTGAAGTTATTCGTGGCAACGAATTGAAAGTTGACGAGCAAAAAGTTGAAGAAATCATCGACAACAATGCCTCAGCCTACGAAGATCCAACTGAAGTTGTAGCTTACTACAAAGGTAACGAAGAATTGATGCAACAAGTGCGCAATGTTGCCCTTGAAGAGCAAGCAATTGAGTTCATCCTTGGTCAAGCCAAAGTAACGGCGAAAAAGGCCAGCTTTGACGAGTTGATGAACCCAAAAAAATAAGTAAGTGATAGGAATACCGTTAGAACATCATTGACGGCATCCCTAACAACTTGGTTTAATGGCTCGTATATGCTTATACGAGCCATTTTTATTTCAGGAGTCGTAAAATTATGTCGGATATGGCGCTAGATCCAATGGCCCAATTGGTGCCCATGGTAGTAGAACAAACAGCAAAGGGAGAGCGCTCTTACGATATCTATTCGCGCTTACTTAAAGAGCGCGTGATTTTTTGCTGCGGTCAAGTTGAAGACCATATGGCCAACTTAATTGTGGCTCAGTTGCTGTTCTTGGAGTCAGATAACCCAGACAAAGATATTTATCTGTACATCAACTCACCTGGTGGTGCCGTTACGGCAGGTATGGCGATCTATGACACCATGCGTTTTATTAAGCCAGACGTAAGTACCGTGTGTATGGGCCAAGCGGCCAGCATGGGCGCATTCTTACTTGCTGGTGGTGCCAAAGGTAAACGGTTCTGCTTGCCTAATTCACGGGTGATGATTCACCAGCCGTTAGGTGGGTTCCAAGGGCAGGCGTCGGATTTTGAAATTCACGCGCGGCAAATCTTGGATATCAAAGATAAGCTGAACCGGATGTTGGCAGAAAACACTGGCAAAGACTTAGAGCAGGTCGCTAAAGATACCGACCGTGACTACTTTATGTCGGCTGAAGAAGCTGTTAACTACGGCTTAGTTGATAAAGTACTGACCCAACGAGGCGGAGAATAAGATGACGGATAAAACTGAAGGTAAAGGCGAAAAGCCTTTGTTTTGTACCTTCTGCGGTAAAAGTCAGCACGAAGTTCGTAAGCTTATTGCGGGACCATCGGTATTCATCTGTGATGAGTGTGTGGAGCTGTGTAACGATATTCTGGATGAAGAAATTCAGAACATTGCGCCTAAGGATGCACCTAAGCAGTTGCCTAAGCCCCATGAAATTCGCGCCCACTTAGATGAATATGTGATTGGCCAAGAATTAGCGAAAAAGGTCTTAGCAGTAGCTGTTTACAACCACTACAAGCGCTTACAAAGTGCTGCTGTGGGTAAAGACAAGGATGCGGTTGAGCTAGGTAAAAGTAATATTTTGCTGATTGGCCCAACGGGCTCAGGCAAAACCTATTTAGCTGAAACCTTGGCGCGGTTTTTAGATGTGCCCTTTACGATGGCTGATGCAACCACTCTTACCGAAGCTGGCTATGTTGGTGAAGATGTTGAAAACATCATCCAAAAATTACTGCAGAAGTGTGATTACGATGTCGAAAAGGCTCAACGTGGCATCGTCTACATAGATGAAATCGATAAGATTTCGCGTAAGTCAGATAACCCGTCAATTACCCGTGACGTGTCCGGTGAAGGGGTTCAGCAGGCGTTACTGAAACTGATTGAAGGCACGGTTGCAGCGGTGCCGCCACAAGGTGGGCGTAAGCATCCGCAGCAAGAGTTTGTGCAGGTTGATACGTCGAAGATTCTGTTTATCTGTGGTGGTGCTTTTGCTGGCTTAGATAAAGTGATTGAACAGCGTATTAACGAGCATTCTGGGATTGGTTTTGGGGCGGAAGTAAAAAGTAAGAAGCCCAAAGCGGAAGGCGCGGTGATGGCTAAAGTTGAACCAGAAGATTTGGTGAAATTTGGTTTGATCCCTGAATTTATTGGCCGCTTACCGGTACTAGCAACGCTGACTGAACTGGATGAAGACGCCTTGGTGAAAATTCTGAGCGAGCCGAAGAATGCGCTAACCAAGCAATATTCAGCGTTATTCAATATGGAAGGCGTTGACCTAGAGTTTCGTGAAGATGCGTTACGCTCCATTGCACGTAAAGCCATGCAGCGAAAAACCGGTGCACGTGGTTTGCGCTCGATCGTCGAGGCGGTGCTGTTAGATACTATGTACGATCTACCATCAGTAGATAACGTCGAAAAAGTAGTGATTGATGAGTCGGTGATTAAAGGCGAGTCCGATCCTATTTTTATCTATGCGAACAAAGCCGATGAAAAACAGGCTGCTGGTGAATAAAGTTAACATTTAGTCTGAAAAATATGCAAAAAGGGCCATTTAGGCCCTTTTTTTCTGCAAACCATTGAACTTTCGCTGGAGCACCACATATAAAGGGGTAAGATAGAGTGAACTATCACGAACCGGTTACCTGGAGAAGTTTATGAGTGAAGAACGGGTGGAACGTTTAAGTATTCCTGTGCTGCCGCTGCGCGATGTGGTCGTGTATCCGCACATGGTGATTCCTTTGTTCGTGGGGCGCGAAAAATCAATTCGTTGTTTAGAAGCGGCCATGGAGCAAAACAAGCAGATCTTTCTTGCGGCCCAAAAAGATGCAGCAGTAGATGAGCCAGAGCAAGGCGATATCCACCGCATTGGTACGGTAGCGACTATTTTGCAGTTGTTAAAGCTGCCTGATGGTACCGTTAAAGTGTTGGTTGAAGGTAGCCAGCGGGCAGAGATTGAGAATTTTGAGGGCGAGCAGGACTTCTTCCGTGCGCAGGTTCATTACCTTGACTCTGAGGCGATGGATGACAAAGAAGAAGAAGTGATGATCCGCTCGGCGGTGAATCAGTTTGAGGGCTACGTTAAGCTCAACAAGAAGATCCCACCGGAAGTATTGACCTCGTTGTCTGGTATTGAAGAAGCCGACCGGCTAGCCGATACCATGGCCGCGCATATGCCGTTGAAGCTCAACGACAAACAAAAAGTACTCGAGATTACCGATGTGCGCGAACGCCTGGAATTTCTGATGGCGTTGATGGAAGGCGAGATTGATTTACTCCAAGTTGAAAAACGCATCCGTACGCGGGTGAAAAAACAAATGGAGAAGAGCCAACGCGAGTATTATTTGAATGAGCAAATGAAAGCCATTCAAAAAGAATTGGGCGAAATGGAAGATGGCCCTGATGAATTTGAAGCCTTGCAGCGCAAAATTGAAGAGGCGCAAATGCCAGAAGAAGCCGAGAAGAAAACTCGCGCTGAACTGCAAAAATTAAAAATGATGTCACCCATGTCTGCCGAAGCCACCGTGGTGCGCGGCTATATTGACTGGATGGTATCGGTGCCATGGAAAAAACGTTCGCGGATCAAAAAAGATCTCGCTAATGCAGAGAAGATCCTAGATGCCGACCATTACGGCCTAGAAAAGGTGAAAGAACGCATTCTTGAATACCTCGCGGTGCAACAGCGTACCAACAAGGTTCGCGGCGCGATTTTATGCTTAGTAGGGCCGCCAGGTGTGGGTAAAACCTCGTTAGGGCAGTCCATCGCCAAAGCAACCGGGCGTAAATACATTCGGATGGCCTTAGGTGGCGTGCGTGATGAGGCTGAGATTCGTGGCCATCGCCGCACTTATATTGGCTCTATGCCAGGTAAGCTGATTCAGAAAATGGCGAAAGTAGGTGTGCGTAACCCGCTGTTCTTGTTGGATGAAATCGACAAGATGGCCTCGGATATGCGCGGTGATCCAGCATCTGCATTGCTCGAAGTGTTAGACCCTGAGCAAAACGTTAATTTTAACGACCACTATTTAGAAGTGGATTATGATCTATCGGATGTGATGTTCGTGGCTACCTCAAATAGCATGAATATCCCCGGCCCGCTGTTAGACCGGATGGAAGTGATTCGCCTGTCGGGTTATACCGAAGATGAAAAGCTCAACATTGCTAAACGGCATTTGTTGCCCAAGCAAATTGAACGGGCGGGCCTAAAAGCTAAAGAAATTGAGATCACCGATGCTGCTATTACCGGCATTATTCGGTACTACACCCGTGAAGCTGGGGTTCGTAACTTAGAGCGTGAAATTTCGCGGTTGTGTCGCAAAGCAGTGAAGCAACTGGTGCTAGATAGCAGCATTAAACATGTGGCGATAACCGGTGATAATCTTGCTGATTACTTGGGCGTACAGCGCTTTGACTTTGGTCGCGCCGAAGAGAACAACCAAGTGGGGCAGGTGACTGGTTTGGCTTGGACCGAAGTAGGTGGAGACCTATTGACCATTGAAGCTACCAATGTTGCAGGTAAAGGCAAAATTACCTCAACCGGCTCTTTGGGTGACGTGATGCAAGAATCTATCCAGACCGCTTTAACTGTGGTGCGTAGCCGTGCTAACAAATTAGGCATTCCGGAAGATTTTCATGAGAAACGGGACATCCACGTGCACGTTCCTGAAGGCGCTACGCCGAAGGACGGCCCCAGTGCTGGTATCGCCATGGTAACCGCGTTGGTGAGCTCGTTAACTGAGATTCCGGTACGTGCTGATGTGGCCATGACGGGTGAAATCACATTGCGCGGTGAAGTGTTAGCCATTGGCGGCTTAAAAGAGAAGCTGTTGGCTGCACACCGTGGTGGGATTAAGCATGTGCTAATTCCTAAAGACAATGAGCGTGATTTAAAAGAAATTAGCGATGCGGTGAAAGGCGACTTGCTGATTCAACCGGTACAGTGGATTGATGAAGTCTTGTCAGTAGCTTTGGAGCGAGTACCACAATCGTCATAATTGGCGAATTTATAGCCGATTTACGTAAAGATGCGGGCTAGACGCAGAAAATATGCCAGCAGCCCGCATTCTTTCGTTAAAAAAAACGTGAAAAAGGGTTCTCAATCTAAAATCTTGTGGTAGCCTAGAGTCAAAGTGATTGGTCAGACGCTCACAACCATAGACTCTGACATGCCACTTGGCGATGGGTTAATATGGAAGCAGTCTGCTAACCTATCGCAATAGCTTGAACATTTTGTTCTAGCTTGTTATAACCTTGTGTAGCCCCCAACAAAAATGCACATACAACGCATGGGACGCTAACAAATTTGATAATAACAATCTAAGGGGATGATACTGTGAACAAGTCTCAGTTAGTTGATAAAATTGCAGACGGAGCAGATATTTCAAAAGCGGCAGCTGGACGTGCTCTCGATTCTTTCATCGAAGCAGTTACTGAAGCTTTGAAAGGTGGCGAGCAAGTAGCTCTAGTTGGTTTTGGTACTTTCAGTGTTCGTGAGCGTTCAGCTCGCACTGGTCGTAACCCACAAACTGGCGACACCATTCAGATCGCTGCTGCTAAAGTACCTTCTTTCAAAGCCGGTAAAGCACTGAAAGATTCAGTAAACTAATAAAAGTGGAGCGGTAGTTCAGCTGGTTAGAATACCGGCCTGTCACGCCGGGGGTCGCGGGTTCGAGTCCCGTCCGCTCCGCCAGCTTTAGCTGAAAGTAACCCGAAGCCTGTCTTCGGGTTATTTTTTTTGTGCAAGAGCAGATATAATACCCGCCCAGACACTGGGAAAATTTGAGGTTAAGTGGATTATGTTGGATAGGATTAGAGAAGGCTCGCAAAGTTTTGTAGTGAAAGCCGTCTTAGTGCTGATAGCCTTAACGTTTGCACTTGCAGGTATTGGCGGTTATATCAGTAATGCGCCAGAGCCAAGCGTAGCGACGGTTAATGGTGAGGATATTACTCGGGTTGAGTTTGACCGTGCTTTAGAAAATGAACGTGCGCGCCAACAGCAACAGTTGGGCGATTTCTACGATACGTTAGCCACTGATCCGAGCTTTAATCAGCGCTTACGTAACCAAGTGGTCAACGATTTGGTCAATCAAAAACTGGTTGAGCAATATGCGCGTGACAACGGGTTGCGGGCATCAGACGAGCAGGTGCGTGAAGCTATTCGTGCTATTCCTGCGTTTAACGTCGCCGGTCAGTTTGATAACGACACTTATCGAATCACCCTGAACAGCCTAGGTTATACGCCAGAAGGCTTTGCCGAAGCGTTACGTAAAGATTTAGCACGCTCGCAAGTGTTAGAGGCGGTCGTGAATACCGAATTTGCACTAGCAGCAGAAGCCGTGGCGATTCAAAAGTTAGTGAATCAGCAGCGTAGTGGTGCTTATCGTACCTTTGCACTTGATAGCTATTTAGCTCAAGTTGATGTTTCAGACGACGAAATTCAGCAGTGGTATGACAATAACTCTAATTTATTTGCGGTGCCAGAAAGCGTGCAAGTTGAATTTGTAGCGCTAGATGCCGGCGCCATTGCCGAATCCGTCACTATTGATGAGCAGATGGTGCGTGAATGGTATGAAGGCAATCGCAGTGCTTACGAGTCAGCGGCTCAGTATCGCTTCTCGCACATTCTGATTGAAGGTGATGATGCCGCGGCGCGCAATAAAGCCCAAGAAGTGGTCGATAAGTTGTCTGAGGGTGCCGATTTTGCCGCACTCGCTGGCGAGTATTCGGATGACACTTTCTCGGCTGAAAACGGCGGTGATTTAGATTTCATCCAGCCTGGTACTATGGATCCTGACTTTGAAGAAGCGGCCTTTGCCCTTGCTGAAGTAGGCGACGTTAGTGGTGTGGTCGAAACCAGTTTTGGTTTCCATGTGATCAAGTTAACCGACAAGCAAGAAGGTAGCGTCACGCCATTTGCTGAAGTACGCGACGAGATCATCGCTGACATGCAAGATGAGCGAGTCAAACAAGCTTATTATGAGCAGCAGCAAAAAGTAGCAGAGCTGGCCTTTGAAATGCCTGATACGTTGCAGCCCGTAGCTGATGAAGTGGGTTTGCAGGTACGTAACAGCGATTGGTTTAACCGCCAAACGGCGCCATCAGCCTTGAACCATCCGGCGGTATTACAGCAAGTGTTTGGTGATACTTTGCTGCAGGAACGTCTGAACAGCGACTTGATTGAAGTGAATGATACGCAATCGGTAGTGGTTCGCGTAACTGATTACCGTGCTGCCTCAATTAAGAGTCTGGATGAGGTTCGTGAGCAAGTGGTGAGTAACTTGCAGCAAGAGAAAGCTCAGCAACTGGCGCGCGCCGACGCTGAAGCAGTCATTGCCGCCCTCCGTGCTGGTGAAGCCGTTAGCGGCCTTACTGAGCTAACTGCTATCGATCGTCGTAATGCTGATTTGCCACGTGCTGTTGTGCAGAGCTTATTCGAGCAGGCTGCTCCAGCAGCAGGTGCTGTGCAAGCTGACGTGGTAGAAATGAATAACGGTGGTTTAGCTCTAGTTCAGTTGACTAGTGTAAGCGCCGGCGATGTAGATGAGGCGACTCAGCAACAGATGCAAGAACAGCTGGAAAATAGCTTTGCGCAGCAAAGTTATGAGGCTTTCTTAAGTGCGTTACGCGACCAAGGTGATGTTGAAATTAGCTTAACTAGTAGTAGCAACAACTAAACGGTGCGTTCCCCAATAAAAAGCCTTGAAGTTGATCACTTCAAGGCTTTTTTATTGGGTGGCATATGGCATTATCAAGGTGTTAGTGCTTACTGCGGATAAAGTGCTGGTAAGACGTTCTGCTGTTGCTTGGTTTTGCTGGATTTCACGTGGTTCTTATAAGCCGCTTGTAAACTTCTCAACAGGGCCTTGCCTTCTTGCCAGGATGGTTGGTCAGGAGCCGAGGCGACGCTGTGGTGGCCAAATCGACAGCTTAATAAGTGGTTAATTTGGCTGGTTAGCGGCGGGTGAGCAAAATGCCGGCTAAGCTCGGTCAAATCATGGATAGGCTGGCCCAGTATCGAGTTTGCCCATGCACGCAGAGCTTGGTCTGTCGCCGCGGCTTGATTTGCTTGGCAGGCTTGCTGCAGTTGTTGCCATAAAGCACCACTTAGAGCGTGGCGAACAGAATCGCTGGTAGCGCTGGTGGCGTTAGTTTGCGGCTGGCGTGATTGACGTTGCTGGCGTCGCCAATAGCTAGCAAAAAGGCTAAGGGTTATCACCCAAAGAGCGGCAAATAAAGCTGCTAACCAATACCACAGGCGGTTGTTTGGCGAACTACTCTGGGCAGACGCTGCTGGCCCTTGCTGATTCATCTCGGTAGCGCTTGGGGCTTGGCTGGGGGCCGAACTGACATCAGTAGGATTGCTTGGATACTCATTTGCTGTGGCTGAGCCATTGATGGCCACGTTAAAAGTGAGTTGGTCGGTACTAGCGACCTGCCGCTGCTGGGTGCGCGTGTTAAACCAAGGCAGCGTAAAAGAGGGAAGCTCTAGGGTACCGCCTTGGCGAGGAATAATGGCAATGGTTTGGCTACGCTGAGCTATTAGATTGTCGTTACGCACCGCTTGGTTGAGTTGGGGCGTCTCTGGATAGATGCTCACCCCAGCGATGTCTGGTAACTGCAACGCCGGCAATTGGTCGGGGCTTACTCCCATCGCTGTAGTACGTAGCGTTAAGGTAAGCGGCTGGCCTTGCTGTAACTGCTGTGCTGGGTCTATATCTGTTTCTAGGGTTAAGGTGACCAAATCAGCCGGTAGCCAGTCGCCTTGCCAACTACTCGGGATCGGCTGTACCAGTAGTTCAATAGGTTCCGCACTGGCAGTTACCGGCTCGGTGGTGCTCATGGAAGAAAAAATAGAACGACCACTATCCTTGCTGATCAAACCTTCAAACATAGGCCCATTAAGGGTAAATTGGCCGGAGCGCTGCGGCGTGATCAAATAGGTTCGCTGGTACACCTGATAGCGTTTGCCATCAATAATTTCATAGTTTTCTTGGTCTTGCCCAAATTGAGTGATTTCAGCATCGGCCAGCTCGGGGGCGATGAGATTGCCGCTATGCAAATTAGCCGCTAAGTAGAGTCGCGATATCAGTTTAAATTGTTGCTGCACATAAACCTGAGTGGACTCAACGCTGGTGCGAATAAAGGCTGGCTGGGATTCGCTTAGAGCATCCGCTTGATCACTAGCTAATAGCGTCAGTTCTATGGGTTGGCTGCTAACATCGCCAACACTTAGGGCTGGAATAGTCAGGGTGCCGACCTGTTGTGGTGCCTGTAAACTGAACACGAAGGTGGTGGTGCGACTCATGTCACCATTAATCACTCGGGTACTACGAGAAGAACGCGAATTAACAATTCGAAACTGATTTAACTGTTGCTCGACATTTATTTCATCTTGGTCGATATCATCATTTACCGTAACTGTTAAGTTAAATAGCTGGCCTGCCAACACCGGATTTCTATCCACACTGGCAATCACCTCAGTAGGTTCGGCAAGGGCCTGGGGTAAGCTCAGTAAGCCTACGACCAAGATGCTAGCTAGCATTAAAAGTTGACGAGATATTACCACTCTTGCTGTACTCCTTTGGGTTTTCTATTGCCGCGGCGCTGTTGCGCTTCGCGTAGCATTTTATTGCGCAGTAGCACGGCTGGGTCATCCTCAATGCGATTCAGCCATTGCTCCATTTGCTGCCGCTGTTCGTCGCTGACGTTTTGCTGTTGTTCCGCTGCAGATAAGGCTTGGGATTGCTCCTCGCCTTGTTGCTCAGCCTGCGGTTCGGTCTGTTCTGGCGTCGCCGCGTCTTCTTCTTCTTGGCCTGGCTCGTCGGCTGGAGCTTGGTCCTCAGCGTCGGTACGATCATTTTGCTCAGCTTGTTGACCCTCAGCATCAGTATCGCTGCTGCTGCCCTCACCATCCTTTTGCTGTTGCTGGCCGGTGTTATTATCGCTGGACGGGTTGTCTTGCTGTTGTTCTTGTTGCTGCTGCAGGGTCTCGGCTAGCGCTTTATTTTCCTGTGCCTCTGGCCAGTCTGGGCGGCGTGTCAAAGCCGCAGCATAGCTGTTGGCAGCTTCTTGATAGCGGCCTAACTGCATCAGACTATTGCCTTGATTGTAAAAGCCTTCAGCGCTATCAACTTGGGAGAAATCAACCAAGGCTTGGTCATAATTGCCGGCGCGGTAATTAGCTGTACCCCGTTGCCAAGGGTCGGTCGCAGTCGCCGCCGCTTGTTCATAATCTTGTTGTTGCAGGGCTTGGTCCGCCTGTTGATAGGGCGTTTGCCACAGCTGTTGCCACTGTTGCAGCCATTGCTGTGACGAGGCTGCTGGCGCAGCCGAGTTTTGGTTGGATGAGCTCTGGTTCGATGAACTTTGGTTTGACGAGTTCTGGCCTGACGGGGTTTGGGCCAGCGCCGGGCTACTGGTTAAGCCGCTGAGCAGCACTAGACTGCCAGCTAGCATCAGTGTTTGGCTCACCAGCGCTAACCAGCTGCTGGATAAATTTTTGCCAGGTAAGGCTTGTAGAACCTGAGTTAAAGCTCCAGCTCGAGCGAGCGGCAGTAGCAGCAACGCTGCCACAACTAAGAGCCAGGGGCCGGCTTCTTGCCACTGGTCGCCGGCTTGACCTTCGGTGAGCTCACCGTCACGGCTCAAGGGCGGCTGACTACCTAGGTAATCAAGATCCTGTTGGTCACTGCGGATGATACTGAAGCGTCCCCCGGCACGTTTGGCCAGACTCTCCAAACGGCTGAATTGCACCGTGGGCACAACCACCGAGCCGCTACTATCGCGGTAAAGCTGGCCGGAAGGTAATTGAATAGGGGCGCCGGTTGCGGTGGCAACCGCTAGAACGCTTACGCGATGGCCACTGCTACTGATGAAGTTATAGATATCCTGTTGGTCGGCCGTTTGAATACCGTCGGTGACCCAATAAATGTCACCTTGCGGGTAGCCCGCTGCACGCAACAACTCATCGGCTTGACGCAAGCCGGCCAGCGGATTACTGCCAAGTTCTGGCATGATATCTGGGCTTAAGGCGCGAATTAAGTTCACTAGGTTAGCGCCGTCATTGGTTAACGGACTAATCGTAAAGGCGTCACCAGCATACGCCACTAAACCCACTTCGCCATCCAGCCGTTCGCGCACTAAATCAGTGACTTTAAAGCGCAACTGAGTGAGCCGATTGGGCGGTAAATCCGTGCTGTACATAGATAGCGACATATCTACCACCACCACACTGCCAGCATTCAACTGGTAAACCGGTTGTGGCAGCCGTTGCCAGGTAGGGCCAGCGAGTGCCAAGTTGATGCAGAGGAGGGCGAGTAACGCGCAATACAGCGGCCACACCTGGCGCTGTGCCGCGGCTTTAGGTAACAGCACCGGTTGTAAATGGGCTGGCAGTAACTGGTGCCAGCCACCACTCGCGCTACGCTGGCGCAGCCAAGTCCAAGCCAGTAGTGCCAGCGGAAGCAGTCCTAGTAACCACCAAGGGCGCAGAAGCTGAAATTCACTCATGAGCGACCTCCTGCTGCTGGTCTGAAACGGCGTAGCAGCCAAGGGAGTAGGCCAGCGAGCAGCATCATTGCCCAGGCAAGCCCTAGTGGCCAAAAGAAAAGTGCTGTCTGTGGGCGCCGTTGCTGACTCTCTGCTTGAATGGGCTCGAACTCATCTAAGCGTTGGTAGATTTGCTCCAGCTCGCTGGTAGAGCGGGCGCGGAAATATTCCCCACCGGTGCTATTAGCTAAGTTGCGTAGCATATCTTCATCTAGGTCGCGGCTAGGATTCACGCGGCGTTGACCAAAATAACCCTCCACAATCACTTCTTCAGCACCCACCCCAATGGCATAAATTTTCACCCCATGATACTGCGCCAGTTGTAGCGCTTGCTCTGGTGAGACATTACCCGCGGTATTTTGGCCGTCGGTGAGCAAAATGATGATTTTGTTCGACTGCTCGCGGGCAATAAAGCGTTTCACGCTCAGCGCAATAGCATCACCAATGGCGGTACGTTCACCAATTAAGCGCAGTTCGGCTTCATCTAACAGCTGTTTGATGCTGTCTCTATCGTAGCTCATGGGAGCTTGCACGTAAGCAGTATCAGCAAATAGGATCAAGCCAAGACGGTCGCCCACGCGGCGGGCAATAAAATCCCCCATCACATGCTTAACCATGGTCAGTCGGTCGACTTGTTCACCCGCTATTTCCATGTCGGCAATTTCCATACTGCCGGATAAGTCGATAGCCAAAATCATTTCTCGCCCTTCGTTGCGCGCGCTCACCGGTTCGCCTAACCACTGGGGTTGCATTAACGCCAGTACCAGCAGGGTCCAAATTAACCCGGCCATCCATTTACGCCAGCCCAGCCGCGAGTGGCGTTCAATCCTTGTGGTTGCTGTAACGGGTAGCACCGGCAGCCGCAATGCCACCAACGGTGGATGGGCAGCTGGTAGCAACCGCCACACCAACCACGGCAGCGGCCACAGTAGTGCAGCCCACCACCAAGCAAACTCAATCATGCTGGCCTCCTTGCACTGGTGCCGCTGAGCGCTTCGGCTTCGGTGGCAGGGCATGCTGCACCCAGAGCAGGGCAAAACGCTGATAGTCAGCCAATTGCTGAGGCGTTAACGGGGCTTTTTGGTAGCTTAACAGCGGCCCCTGTTGCAGCAACTCAGCCAGTTGTTGCTGGTGCCGTGGCGGTAATTGCTGGGCTAGAAATTGCCACCACAAAGGGCCCTGTAGAGCACTGATTTGTGAGCGCGGAAAATAACCCAAGGCGGCTTGTTTTAGCTGCAAATTAAGTTGCCCTAAACTGTCTGCTGGGGATTGTTTTAATTGTTTTAAAGCGGCTCGTTGCGGCCGGCGGCGCTGCCACGCTCGCCAGCTCAGCCAGCTCGCGCTAATCAGCACAACTAAGACCAATAAAGTTAGTACCCACCAACCCGGAGCTAAAGGCCACCAATGCGCAGCAGGTGCGGCCACGATGTCGTGCATGGTCTCTAATGGGTTGCCATTATCAAGCCAGGTCATAGGCGTACTCCTGGCCATTGTGACTCCAGCGGTGTGGCGGCAGAAAACTGCCACAGCTCTAGCGCTTGTTGTTGAAACTGTTGGACCAACTGTTGTTGCCATGCGGCGGCAGCGTTAGCGTACTGTTGCTGCTGATGGGCTTGGTGTGGGTCAAACTGCCATTCCACCTGACCATCAGTGAGCGCTAGCTGTTCGGAAATTTGCGCTTGTGCCACGGCTTCTAGACTAAGCTCAAGGGGGTCGACTAACTGCATCGGAACTAACTGACAGTGGCGTTGCAGTGCCAACAAAGCTTGCACAGCCGCAGTATCTGCCGGCTGCTGACTATTCGTTAGTAAGCCTCGCCAGTCGCTGATCACATACACCAAGGTGCCGGGTTTGGCGACCTGCAGGGTACGTTGCAGCAAATAGGGTAATACACTGGCGCGCTCTTGATGGGGTTGCTGCCAGTTCTGTAGCGCCTGATTTTGTGCGGTTACGAGCTGCTGGATGATGCGGGTCACTGCGTGCTCGCGAGCTTGCGGTCGCAATTCAATATGCTGGGGTTGGCTCTGTGCCGACGGAGTGCTTGCCAATAGGGCGCCGACGCGATCGCCACGGGCAACGGCTAGCCATGCTAAGGCACTGGCTAGATGGCAAGCTTGTACCGATTTGAGTAACAGTTGCGAGCCAAATTGCATGCTGTCACTAAAATCGACCACCAGCAACACCGGGCGTTCTCGTTCCTCACGAAACAACTTGGTGTGTGGCGTACCAGTGCGAGCGGTGACGCGCCAATCAATCGCTCGAATATCATCGCCAGCTTGGTAATGACGAAACTCGTCAAACTCCATCCCGCGCCCTTTGACTTTGCTCAGTAAGGCGCCACTACGACCTGGCTTCAGGCGTGGCCGCAAGCGCGCTAGGGCTGCAGCTTTACTGCGGTAGTACATCAGCTCGTGGGCTGCTACCTTAACCCCGTCGCTGTGCCATTGTGCTAACCAAGTAGCGGCCGTTTCATGCATGCTGTTAGCCATTAAGGTGCTGGGACTAGCTCAATAATTTTGCTCAATACAGTATCAGCATCGATACCATCAGCTTCCGCTTGATAACTCAAAATGATGCGGTGCCTTAACACGTGAGCAAACACATAATGAATATCATCAGGGGTCACAAAGTCACGTTGGTTTAACCAAGCTCTAGCTCTTGCACAGCGGTCGAGGGCAATGGTGGCCCGCGGACTAGCGCCGTAACTCAACCAGCGGGCTAAATCCGCTGAATAAAAATCTGGGGTGCGGGTGGCAATAATCAGTTGTACTAAATATTCTTCAACGCTGTCGTCCATATAAATTTCTAGGACTTCACGACGGGCCGCAAAAATATCCGCTTGCGTGACGGGGCTTGGCATGCTTGCTTGCCCCTCGAGTTCTTCGCCGCGCGTCAGGCGCAAAATATCACGCTCGACTGCAGCATTGGGATAATCCAAGTTGAGTTGCATCAAAAAGCGATCCAACTGCGCCTCTGGCAGCGGGTAAGTGCCTTCTTGTTCAAGCGGGTTCTGGGTAGCCAGCACCATAAACAACGGCGGCAGCTTGTAGGTGGTTTGACCCACGGTGATTTGCCGCTCGGCCATAGCCTCTAATAAAGCTGATTGTACTTTCGCTGGGGCGCGGTTAATTTCATCTGCTAGAATGATGTTATGAAACAGCGGCCCCTGCTGAAACTCAAAGCTACCGGTTTCGGCGCGATAGATGTCGGTTCCAGTTAAATCCGCAGGCAACAAATCAGGCGTGAACTGCACCCGGTGAAAGCTGCCTTCAATCCCTGTGGCTAAGGCATTAACCGCACGGGTCTTGGCCAGCCCAGGTGGGCCTTCAACCAATAGGTGGCCATCAGCTAAAATGGCAATGAGTAGGCCCTCAGTAAATTCGGGCTGGCCGATAACTTGACTATTAAGATAGGCGTGCAAGGCTTGGAACTGTTCGGCTGCCATTCTGATCCTCTTCTGTTACTCGAGCTGTTGTAGCAAGAACTGGGCTGTATGGTCGCTGTGATACCGCGGTGACGATTGATAGCTACTATGCATGATACTATCAGTTACTAGTGTAAGTTGAGACTTTACCTAAAACAACGGTTTAAATCTCGAGCAAGACCCGCTAAAATTTGTAACCATCTATGAGGTCAGACCAGCTTGGGTTATGACCATGATACAGCAACAGAGGAATAACACATGGTCGCACGTCAGAATCTGACCACGGCACAGGGCGAACGGATTGCTATCGTAGCAGGTCTACGGACGCCATTTGCTAAGCAAGCCACCTATTTCCATGGCGTTCCGGCGCTGGATATGGGCAAAATGGTGGTGCAAGAATTACTCAATAAATACAGCTTAGATCCGCGTGAAGTTGAACTTTTAGTGTACGGCCAAGTGGTGCAAATGCCTAAGGCGCCGAACATCGCGCGAGAAATAGTGTTAGGCACCAGTTTGCCGGTAACCACCGATGCTTACAGCGTGTCACGGGCTTGTGCGACCAGTTTCCAAACCACCGTTAATGTTTTAGAAAGTATGATGGCCGGCAATACCACCGTGGGGATCGCCGGCGGCGCGGATTCGTCATCCGTACTGCCGATTGGCGCCTCACGGGCGTTAGCCCATGCGCTGGTTGATTTAAACAAAGCGCGCAGCCTTGGTCAGCGCCTTGCTATTTTGCGCAAGCTACGATTGAAGGATTTACTCCCAGTACCACCTGCGATTGCTGAGTACAGCACTAACCTAAGCATGGGTGAGACGGCCGAGCAGATGGCTAAGACCCATGGCATCAGCCGTGCCGATCAAGATGCGTTAGCTCATCGTTCGCATACTTTGGCGCATCAAGCGTGGCAGTCAGGTGTGTTAGATAACGAAGTGATGACCGCTTATGCTGAGCCATACAAAGACTTCTTAAAGCGCGATAACACCATTCGCTCAGACTCTAAACTAGAAGGCTATGCCAAACTTCGGCCGGTGTTTGATAAAAAGCACGGGTCAGTCACAGCGGCCAACAGTACCGCTTTAACCGATGGTGCTAGCGCTATTTTGATGATGACAGAAAGCAAAGCCAAGGCGTTAGGCTATGACATCCTTGGTTACATTCGTAGTTATGCCTTCAGCGCCATAGATGTTTGGCAAGACATGCTGATGGGGCCGTCTTACGCTACTCCTATCGCCCTTGATAGAGCTGGCATGAAGTTGTCGGATCTGACCCTGATTGAAATGCATGAAGCTTTTGCGGCGCAGACGTTAGCAAACATGAAGATGTTTGCCAGCACCAAGTTTGCCCAAGAAAAGCTGGGCCGCAGTGAAGCCATCGGCGAGATTGATATGGATAAGTTTAATGTGTTGGGTGGCTCCCTGGCTTATGGCCATCCGTTTGCGGCAACGGGCACGCGCTTGATTACGCAAACTTTAAATGAATTAAAACGTCGTGGTGGCGGGGTTGGTTTAACCACCGCATGTGCTGCTGGTGGCTTAGGTGCTGCGATGATTGTGGAGACCGAATAATGACAACAGATAACAACCGAGCTTTTACTTTAGAGCTACGCGACGACCATGTGGCGGTTATCCATATCGATGTTCCTGGCGAATCGATGAACACCTTAAAAGCTTCTTTTGCTGATGAGGTAGCTCATGTTCTGAATCAGTTGGAGCAGCACCAAGATTTACGTGGGGTGGTGCTGATCAGTGATAAGCCAGGCTCCTTTGTGGCCGGTGCTGATATCAGCATGATTGATGCCTGCACCAATGCTGCCGATGCGGAAAGTTTAGCGCGCCAAGGGCAGGCTATGTTCGATAGAATCGAACAGTTGGCGGTGCCGGTGGTGGCAGCCATTGATGGTGCTTGTTTAGGTGGTGGGTTAGAACTTGCGTTAGCCTGTCATTATCGGATTGCGACGGACAATAACCGCACTGTGATTGGCTTACCTGAAGTGCAGTTAGGGCTGTTGCCAGGCTCAGGTGGGACCCAACGGTTACCACGTCTGATTGGGATTCAAAAAGCCCTACCATTAATTTTGGCTGGCAAGCAATTACGTGCCAAACAAGCCCGTAAACTCGGGATTGTTGATGATGTCGTGCCTGCGAGTATCTTATTGGATGCAGCGGTCGAGAAGGCACTGGCGAGCAAGGCAAAAGTGCGCAAAGTTAAGCTAAAAGGTGTCAGCAAAGTGCTGGAAGGCACCTCGTTTGGGCGTAATTTCATGTTTAAAAAGGCGCGCGAACAAGCTCAAGCAAAAGCAAAAGGTAACTACCCGGCGCTCGATAAAATCATTGATACCTTAGCCTGTGGTGCCAGCAAGGGCTTTCAAGCTGGCTTAGCCTATGAGGCCAAGCAATTTGGTGAACTGGCAATGACGCCGGAATCCAAAGAGCTACGGCAGATTTTTTTCGCCACCACGGCGATGAAGAAAGAAACCGGTGCGGGCGATACTAAGCCACGTGCTATTCAGCGCGTTGGCGTGCTTGGCGGTGGGTTGATGGGCGGCGGTATTGCTTATGTCACGGCTGCTAAAGCGAAACTACCGGCACGCATTAAAGACATCAACGAACAAGGCATTGTGCATGCGTTGAAGTACAGCTACGACCTGCTTCATAGTAAAGTAAAGCGCAAGCACATGACCCGGACAGAATTAGAAGCGACCATGCTGAGCCTGAGCGGTACCCTTGATTACAGCGGCTTTGACAAGGTTGATGTGGTGATTGAGGCGGTCTTTGAAGATCTTGGCTTAAAGCAACAGATGGTGGCCGATGTAGAAGCAGCAGGCAATCCGCACACTATTTTTGCAACCAATACCTCAAGCTTACCTATTACGCAAATCGCTGCCAAAGCAGAGCGCCCAGAAAATGTGATTGGTCTGCATTATTTCTCGCCGGTAGATAAGATGCCGTTGGCAGAAATTATTACCCATGAGCGTACCTCAGCAGAAACCATTGCGACCACGGTGGCCTTGGCTAAAAAGCAAGGAAAAACCCCGATTGTGGTCAAAGATGGTGCTGGCTTTTACGTCAATCGTATTTTAGCCCCGTACATGAACGAAGCTGCGCGCCTGGTGTTAGCGGGTGAGCCGATCGACGTGGTAGATAAAGCGCTGGTTAAGTTTGGCTTCCCGGTCGGGCCGATGAAACTGATGGACGAAGTAGGGATTGATGTGGCTGCCAAAGTCGCACCTATTTTGGCAAATGAACTTGGCGATCGATTCCAAGCGCCAGAAGCATTTGGCAAATTGCTGGACGATGAGCGCAAGGGTAAGAAAAACAAAAAGGGCTTTTACGACTACCAAGGTAAGCAAGCGGGCAAACAGGTTGATAGCTCGGTGTATAGCTTGTTAGGCGTAACCGCAGCAAGCCAACTGAGTGCTGACGAGATTGCCCAGCGCACCGTGTTGCTGATGCTCAATGAGGCCGCGTACTGTTTAGACGAAGGCATCATAAGCTGTGCTCGTGATGGTGATATTGGTGCCATTTTTGGTATCGGTTTCCCGCCTTTCCGTGGCGGACCGTTCCGTTATATGGACGCGCTAGGCATTGCTGAGGTGGTGAGTCGTTTGCAAGCTTACCAACAGCAGCATGGTGAACGCTATCAACCAGCGCCATTATTGGTTAAAATGGCAACAAATAACGAGCGCTTTTATTAAGCGCTCGTAGACTTGTAGTAGGGGGTTGTTATGTTAGTGGCGCTGTGTTGTTTAGGGTCGGCGTTAACTTTGTATGTGCAAGCATTAACGCACGCGATGGGAGCGAAACGTTGGGGCCTGCTAGGGTTGCTGTTCGGGCCCTTGATAGTGCCGATGTTTATCACTCACAAGCGGCTGCGTCTGCGCCAAGCACGTGGTGATGCTAATGTATTGATGCAGGTACGCTGATATGGGCGGCAAAGGCATCACGGCTAAGCGGCTCGGCAAATAAAAACCCCTGTGCATATTCGCAGCTTAAGTGGCTTAACGTGGCTGCTTGAGCTGCGTCTACAACGCCTTCGGCAACCACATCTAAACCTAAGTTGTGAGCCATGGCGACAATGGAGGCGACCATATTGCGATCGCGCTCGGCACCATTGATGTCATCCACAAAAGCTTTATCAATCTTTAACGTTTGAATGGGGAAGCGCTTTAAATAAGCCAGCGATGAATAGCCGGTACCAAAATCATCGAGGGCGAGGTGAATCCCCTGTTGATGTAACTCGGTCATGATGGCAATGGCGCGCTCTGGATCCTCCATCACCACTCCTTCGGTAATTTCTAACTCCAGATGCTGTGGTGCTAAACCTTCTTCTTTGAGAATGGTCATGATGGTCTCGGTAAGATTAGGTTGCACAAATTGCTTGGCAGATAAATTCACCGCTACTCGGCCTTGCACCAAGCCTTGTTCTACCCACAGTCGCATATCACGACAGGTTTGTCGCAGCACTTGCTCACCCATCTCAATGATAAGGCCGGTTTCTTCGGCTAACGGAATGAACTCGCTAGGGCTAAGGGGACCATGGCCAGGGATGTTCATGCGGACTAAGGCTTCTAATCCTACAAATTGATAATCCACTAACGACACTTTAGGCTGATACAGCACTTGCAAATGCTTATGGCGCAGCGCAAACCGCAGTTGGTTTTCTACTTGCAGACGCCGAACCGCAGTTTTGTTCATGGATTCGTTAAAGAACTGATAGTTATGGCCGCCGCGACTCTTGGCATGGTACATGGCGGTATCGGCATTCTGTAGTAACTCTTGCGAGGAGTTACCATCGCTTGGATAAACCACAATACCAATGGACGTGCCCACCACGATATCTTGCTGTTGAATATGAAAGGGCTGGCTCATGGCATGCAGGATCTGATTGGCGATATCGGTGGTGGTGCTCATGTTCCAGGTGTCTTCTAGCAATAGCACAAATTCGTCACCACCGAGGCGATAGAAAGTATCTTGCGGGCGTCCCACTTGCGCTATGCGCTCAGCTACTTGCAGCAGCAGTTCGTCACCTAGATCGTGACCTAGCGAATCGTTAATCTTCTTAAAATCATCGAGATCGAAAAGCACTAAAGCGTGACCAATACGTTTACGCACTAAATTGGCATGGCTGACTTGAAAATAGGAGCGATTAGGCAGCCCGGTGAGGGTATCGGTGTTAGACAGCCGGCGCAACTCGCGCTCGGTTTGTTTGCGTTCGCTGATGTCTGCAAAGGTCGCCACGTAATGGGAAATCTGACTGCTATCGTCGTAGATGGCATCAATAGTTAATTCAATCTGATACAAACTGCCGTCACTGCGCAGATCTTCAACTTCACCGTGCCAACTACCATACTGTTGCAAGGTGCGTTTTATTTGGTTGACGTAATCGTCGCTATAGAGCTGCAGTTGTAGTGGTCGGCCGAGCATTTGTTGGCGACTAAAGCCGGTGATCTTGGTCACCGATTGGTTGGCCTCAACGACGGCAAAGGTATGATCATAAATACACACGCCATCGGAAATATTGGTGATGGAGGTGGCTAGCATTTTTAAGCGTTCTTCAGCTAGTACTAACGGGGTGATATCTTTCATGGTACCGGTCATCCGCAGAGCCTGCTGATGCTCATCGCGCTCCACCACTTTACCTCGATCTAGTACGGACACCCAGCCATCTTCAGCCTGAACTCGGTAAGTGACTTCAAAAAATTGGGTGTGTCCATCTAAGTGCTGATTCAACGCCTGCTGTAAATTTGCGAGGTCTTGTGGATGAATATTGCTGGGGCTGCCCGGTTCACCGGTACGAATATAATCAATCGGGAACGCACTGACTTGGCGCCAGGTGTTATGTCGATGAATCACTCCAGCTGCAATATCCCAGTCCCATAATTGATCACCGCTACCCCACAAACTTAACTTCAGCCGTTCTTCACTTTGTTGCAGTTGGCGCATAGCACGATGGCGCGCCCGCACGATGAAGAATAGGGTGATAATACCGGCACCACCTAACAGCGCATACATGCTTAGCGCCCAGGGTGAAAGCCAAGCCGGGGCGGCAACTTCAACCGCTAACTGGCGCTGCCCCAGCCAGGTGCTGCCATCGTAGGAGGCCTCAATCATAAACAGATAATGACCAAAGGCTAGATTGGTGTAGGTGGCACGACGATATTGATGGTCGGTGTAAATCCAGTCAAGATCGGCTCCTTGCATTTTATAGCGGTAATACAATTGCCGAGCATTAGGTGCATAGGGCGCCCCAAACTCAATGCTGATGGGGCTCTCGAGCACAGGTAGGAATAGCGTTTGGGTATTGTAAAGTTGAGCGCGGTTACGACTATCTAATTGTTCAGCTTGAATGGGTTGATTGGCAATGCGCAGGCTGATGAGCTCAACTTGCCAATCACTGCTGGTCGGTGACTGGGCTGCATAAGTTGCTATATAAGTTGCTGCATGAGTTTTGGCAAATAATGACGGTAGCATCAGCAGCGCAGCCGTACAGGTTAACGTTATAACAAACGCTAACAGAGCATTGCCACCAGTAGCACCACCTTGACCCCGAAAATGCACGTTATTCCCCAATGGGTTGGCTGTTTTATAAAGCAGCTCTTCTTGTTCTTAAGAGATAAACAAATTAAACAATTTATGCCGAGCTGTCAAAGCTCTGTGGATGGCTAACTAGAAACATCTGTTGTGTTGGATTGTTGATTAACTGTTGGTATTCCGCGTGGATGTCATTCAAGGTCAAGCTCGCTAAACTCGTTGCTATGACTTGTAATCTCGAGAAATTTTCATCTTGTTGAGTAATAGAGCTCCACAACCTTTGACTCCGCGCACGCAGAGATGCGTCATTCTCAGTAAGTTGTTGGGTAATAGCCCGCTGCGCCTTGCTGAATTCAGTGCTATCAATGTGTGCTAATTGCTCAGCAAACACCTTTAAGTAATCATTCATGGCTTGTTGTAAGTGCTGATGCGGATACTTGGTGGATTGTACGTAGAGCATCAAATGCGGTACCTGTTGCAGCGGCATGTAACTGCTGCCCACCAGATAACCTAGCTGTTGCTCGGTACGCAAGGCACTAAACAAGCGCGGGTTCAGAAAATACTGCAACAGCATAAAGCTGGCTTGAGCTTGGGTGGTGTTTGAGCTACTTTGCAGCACCGCCAGCAGCGCATGGTCTTGATGCTGAGTGACTAGCGCTGGCGCGGGGTCTAGCTGGGCAAACCGGTAGGGCGTTAAATTTGCGCGCTGCATCTGTGCCGCTAGGGGGAGCTGTTGCAATTGTTGCAGTACCGCTTGCAATTGGTCAGGACGCAGATCACCATGACTAAAGAGTTCGACGCTGGCTTGGCTAAACATTTGCTGGCCGGCATCGATGAAGGTCGCAAAATCGCTAGCTTCTAATTGTTTGGCTAGATCTTGCACCGAAAAAGTATGGGGCTGTAACTGCACGTTCAGATGGGTGAAGAGTAAATTCAGTGGTTTATGCAGCAAGGCTTGGCGCCAGTTGGTGATTAGACGTTGGCGCAAATTAGCCCAGCGTTGCGGCACGAGTAATTGTGCATTCGAGCTGCTGGTTGCTTGGTGCAAATACCCTAGAATATCCTGCAGTAATTGAGGCACGTACTGTGCGGGCCCTGATACATGCAAGGTTAACCCTTGCTGTTGCGGGTATAAATTAAAATTAAGCCCAGCAATTTCCGCATCGTAGCATTCTTCATTGAGCACATCGAGCATCAGCTCACACCATAAGCGGGCGTTCGCAAAATGCTGCGCAGACTGAATCACTTGGGGCAGATAAAAGCCACAATAAACATGAGCTTTGGGTTGCTTAAAACTGGTATCGGTTAAATGCCAATGCTGCAATGCCGACGTAACTTGCTTACAATCAGGCTGCAGCGGCCGCTTAGAGTCGGTCTCAGTTGGAGGATGTTGTAACTGCCAAGGCGTGCTCAAATAGGGATTCGCTTGCGGTAATTGCGCTGCTATCGGCGCCGGCTGAGCGAAGCGTTGATGTTGTGCGGGCGTCAACGCAGAGACGCGGTAATGAGTTCCGTAAATAGGTTCAACCTGATCGGTCTCAAGCTGCTGATGAATCAAGGTTACCCGCATGTTGTGCGAGTTCATCAAGGCCAGAAAGCTGCGGATTTTCGGTAAAAACAAACCATCCATGCGGTAGTCACCAAAAATAATATCTTCAGCGCAGTAGTGATGTAGATTAATGGCTAGCTGAGGTGCAATATCGCTTAACTTCGCTGGCTCTTGGTAATTGAAGGCGTTCATGACGCTCACTCGGCGTTCGTTGTAGCGCCAAGCTTGTAATCCGTCGTTGGCAATCAGCTGCAGATAACTGAACACAGCTGCAATAATATCATCAATGTGGGTTAACCCTTGGTTGGTTAGCTGCATGTTGATATTAAAATCTTTGAAATTACCGCCACTAATCCCACCGCCGGCGGCTAACGTGTTCACCCAATTGTGTTCGCGCAAATAACTCAGCAGACTTTGTTGCCCTTCATAGCCCAGTAGATGAGCCAAAAAGCTGGTGGTTTTATTAGCATAATCGTCATCGATACCCGGCAGGGCAAAGGTTAAAATCAGCCGTTGGGCTTCTTTAAGTGGTTTCACTTGAACCATCAGCCCCAGCTGTTCTGCTTCATAGAGCGGCTCGTCTAGTAATAAGGCATCGGCGCACCCACTTGGAATGCGGCTACCGTGAAGCTCAGCAAGCTGTTGTAATTCAGCTAAGGATTGTGGCCCACACAGCACTAGGGTCATACGTTTGGCACAATACCAGCGTTTAAAAAATTGCTGCAAAGCAGCGCTGAGCGGCCGCTCTTTGGTGTTGGTAAGGGTACTTAGGTTGCCTACTGAAAATTTGGTAAAAGGATGCTTAGGGTTGGCCGTGGCTTTGTGCACTTGATACAAACGGCGCAATTCATCGTTTCGTTTTAGGTGAAATTCAGCTTCAATCGATTGCAGTTCTTTTTCGACCCAATCTTGCTGTAACAAGGGTTCATAGAAAAAGCGGATGAAACGATCTAACGCGGGGGCAAAATACTGCTGATTGATGCTGAAGTAATAATTGCTGTATTCGGTGCCAGTCCAAGCATTATGGCTACCGCCGTGAGCGCTGATATAGGACTGAAAACCTTGGGCATCAGGATAGCCCTCAGTCCCTAAAAATAACATGTGCTCAAGTAAGTGGGCTAGGCCTTGCGTGGCCTGAGGATCGTGAAAATGACCTACCCCTACGGCTAGTGCCGCACTGCTTTGGTTGGCTGTCTGATCGTGCACCAACACACAACGTAATTGGTTGGGTAGTTCAATGATCTGATAGCTACGAGTATCTGCCGGACTTTTGATGATAGCACTATCATCTAAAATAAGGCGTGTCTCAGTGGTTGTAGGCTGCAATGGTGTTGTCATCCCTCACCTTAAATTGTCGGCCCAGTGTTGCTTGATAACCCTGGGCCCACAGAGGGTCTATTGTTCCAGCGGCGTATCGAAGTCTTTCGGGCGGTCATAATCGCCTTCATAAGATACCAACAGGTTATCTTCGAAGCGTAAAATCATTTTTTGTTGATAACTGGTTCCGTTACCTGCATTCATATCAAAGACGTAAAACCACACATCGTTATTGTAGGGGTTATCTGCTACTGGTTTGCCAACCACGTAAACCACTTGTTCTTTCGACATCCCCACGCGAAGCTGGTCAATGTCTCGTTGTTCTAAGTAATTACCCTGTGGAATGTCAATTCGATAAACCAATTTATCTAATACTGAACAGCCACTTAAAAAGATTATAGTCCCTGCAATAATTAATGCTTTCATAACACCTGCTATTAAAATTTTAGTCTAGGGCGATAATAAACAAAGCTAGCTGCCAACCGCAAGTAATTCAGCTGCATTAGCTTTCGTTGCTGCGGTTATTTCATCACCACCAAGTAAGCGTGCTAGTTCAATGACACGCGCTTCAGAGTCTAATCGTACCATGTGTGTCTCGGTACTGGCACCATCTGTTACCTTATCTACCCGTAATTGTTGGTGAGCTTTTGCGGCCACCTGAGGTAAATGTGTGACACAGATAACCTGATTTGATTCCCCTAACTGGCGTAATAATTTACCTACCGTGGCTGCGGTAGCGCCGCTAACACCTACATCCACTTCGTCGAACATCAAGGTCGGGGTGGTTAGTTGGCTGGCAGTAATTACCTGAATAGCTAAGCTAATTCGCGATAATTCACCGCCTGAAGCAATTTTTGCTAGGGCTTGTAACGGTTGGCCTGGGTTCGTGGTCACCATAAAGCAAACCTCATCGGTACCTAGTTTTGTTGCTGGCGCTTGCGCCTGATGAGTCACTTGAATGACGAATCGACCATGGGGCATATTAAGTTGCTGCATGCTGGTGGCGATACGCTGACTAAGTTCAGTGGCGGCTTGCTCACGGCTTGCCGACAAAGTGGCAGCCGCTTGTCGGTAGCTTTTAGCTGCTTGCTCCACTTGCTCATCGATGTGTTCAGATGCGCTCTGCATGGACTCGAGATCGGCTAACTCTTGCGCTAATTGTTGATGGTGCTGATAAAGTTGAGTTGGGTCGAGCTGATGCTTGCGAGCCAACTGTAGCGTTTGGGTAACCCGTTGTTCAGCGTTAGCTAATTGCTCATCGTCAAGTTCAATGTGGTCTTGATAATCACGCAGTTCACGTGCTGCTTCTTCCACTTGCACACTGGCATCGCGGAGCAAACGTACCGCTTGTTGCAAATTAGCATCGGTCTCTAGTTGTTGCTCTAACCGGGTTAGGGCGTTTTGCAACAAACTGTAGGCGTTATTATGTTCACCATCAAAGATGGCATTGAGGGCGAAGCCAGAATCTTCAATGAGGCTGGCACTATTGGCCAAACGCTTATGTTGCGCCTCTAGTTCTGCGTATTCGTCTTCGCCTAGAGCAAACTCGTTCAGCTCACTGACTTGGTAGCGCAACAGCTGACTGCGTGCGGCAATATCTTGTTGCTGCTGTTGTAGCTGCTTTTGTTGTTTGCGCAGTTGGTACCACTGCTGATAGGCCTGCTGCACCGCATCTAGATGTTGTTGGTGACGGGCGTAAGCATCAAGCAATTGCAACTGATGCTCCGGTCGGGTCAATAATTGGTGTTCGTGCTGACCATGAATGTTGACTAACAGTGGCGCCAGTTGCTTGAGTTGGCCCACGGTAGCAGGGCGGCCGTTGATCCAAGCTTTGGAGCGGCCCTCGCGGGTAATCACGCGGCGAATGACACAACTTATGTGGCTGGCATCGGCATCAGCTTCTTCGTTTAGCTCTTGTTCTGCTAGCCACTGGATGGCAGGGCTAGCGCTGGCACCGAGTTGAAAGCTTGCACTTACTTCAGCTTTATCAGCGCTTGTGCGAATGAGTTCAACGTCAGCACGGTCGCCCAAACATAAACCTAAGGCATCGAGGGCAATGGATTTTCCGGCGCCAGTTTCGCCAGTAATGGCAGACATGCCAGCAGCAAAGTCTATGTCTAAATGACGTACAACAGCTAAATTACGAATATGCAAATGGAGCAACATAGGTCACCTCAGATACTGTGATAATATACAGTAGTTATACAGTATTTATACAGTAATGCAAGTGCTGCCTAAAAATTCTGCAGCAGCGCCTAAGCCAAGCCACTAGAACAGTCGGCTACCCCAGCCTAGCTTGTTGCGCAACACTCTAAAATAACTGTGGTCGTGCGGGTGCACTAAGCATAATTTATGGGGGTGCTGCTGAATAATGACTTCGTCGCCGGCAGCAACTTTCATGCGCACATGGCCGTCGCAGGATAATTGTAGATCATCATTATCTGTCGCTGCCCGCAGCTTGATGGTACTGGTAGCATCGACCACAATCGGGCGACTGCTTAAGGTATGTGGAAACATCGGCACTAAACTAACGGCATGGAGGTTAGGAACGACGATAGGGCCGCCGCCAGATAACGAATAGGCAGTAGAGCCGGTGGGGGTGCTAATAATCAAACCATCCGAGCGTTGTGAATAGACAAACTGATTATCCACGTACACTTCAAATTCGATCATGTGAGCCACTTTGTCTGAGTGCAGTACTACTTCGTTAATAGCGCGTCCTACGGCCTTAGTTTGGCCATGGTGGATGACTTCGGTTTGTAGCAAAAAGCGCTGTTCAGTTTGGTAGTCGCCAGCTAATACTGCTTTGAGTTGCTCAAGCACGTGGTCAGGATCAAGGTCCGTTAGAAAACCTAAGTTGCCGCGATTTACGCCAATCACCCCGATATCGAAATCACAAAGAATCCGTGCCGCACCAAGCATGTTGCCATCCCCCCCCACAACAATTGCTAGATCAGCGTGTTGGCCCAGCTCTAACAGCGACATCACGCGCGCTTGAGTACCACTTAGCTGCTCGGCAGTGCGACTCTCAATAATCACTTGATAACCCAGCTTGAGTAGGCTTTGTTCTAGAGTGAATAAGGTGGTACGAGTAGCTTCGTGATTAACTTTGCCCAGCAAGGCGATGGTTTGAAACGGTTGATGGTCACGCTGCGACATAAATTTCCCTGTAATTCTGCGGTTTTTTGTAACGCAACTCTTGAATCGAGGTTAGATGCCCCCATTAACAGCTGCAAGTTAAGTTATATCACACCAACTAACATTTTGGTTGTGAATTGATGATAGTGCCACGTAAGTGTCACGCAAGTGCCATGACAGTGAGAGTAGCCAAACATGACTAAAAATGATGCAGCACAGAACCCACAGCAGCCAGAGCTAGAGCAAGAGCAAGAGCAAGAGCTAGAGCAAGCGGCTGAACAGGAGCAAGACGTGGAGCAAGAGCAAGCCGCAGATGCCACGAGCAACGCTAGCGATCGGCTCGGTGAGTTGGAGCTGGCCTTGAGCCAAGCTGAGCAACGTGTGACTGATGCCAATGATCGTGCCGTGCGTGCGGTAGCTGAGATGGAGAATATTCGGCGCCGGGCAGCCCAAGATGTTGAGAAGGCGCATAAGTTTGCTCTGGAAAAGTTTGCCAACGAAATCATTACCACGGTAGACAACTTAGAGCGCGCTCTCGAGATTGCAGCCCAGGCAGAAAGTATTAATCAAAACTTTTTAGAAGGGATTGAGTTAACCCACAAGGGGCTACTCAGCACTTTAAACAAATTTGGGGTAGAAGCGGTGGGTGTAATTGGCGAAGCTTTTAACCCTGAACTGCACCAAGCCATGGCGATGCAGCCATCGGCAGACCAAGACAACAACACCATTTTGGCGGTGATGCAAAAAGGCTACACCCTAAGTGGCCGCTTACTGCGTCCAGCCATGGTGATGGTGGTAAAAAATTAACAATAAGCTTTTTAGGGGTATTGAAAAGGCTTAAAGCCGCCCCATATTAAAGTTATCAAACCTGTTTTTTAAGATTTAGTTGGAGAAGAAAATTATGGGTAAAATTATCGGCATCGATTTAGGTACTACTAACTCTTGTGTTGCAGTACTTGATGGTGACAAAGCACGCGTCATTGAAAACGCGGAAGGCGATCGTACCACGCCATCAGTAGTAGCTTTTACTGATGATGGTGAAGTGTTAGTAGGTGCGCCGGCAAAACGCCAAGCGGTCACTAATGCGAACAAAACCTTATTCGCAATTAAGCGCCTGATTGGTCGTCGTTTTAAAGACGAAGAAGTACAACGTGATATCGGCATCATGCCATTCAAAATCGTTGAAGCAGAAAACGGCGATGCGTGGGTACAAATTAACGACGACAAAAAAGCGCCACCACAAATCTCAGCAGAAATTCTGAAGAAGATGAAGAAAACTGCCGAAGATTTCTTGGGTGAGAAAGTAACCGAAGCAGTTATTACCGTGCCGGCTTACTTTAACGATGCACAGCGTCAAGCAACCAAAGATGCTGGTCGTATCGCGGGCTTAGAAGTGAAGCGTATTATCAACGAGCCAACCGCAGCAGCATTAGCCTACGGTATGGACAAGAAGCAAGGCGATAACGTTATCGCAGTGTACGACTTAGGTGGTGGTACTTTCGATATCTCAATCATTGAGATTGACCAAGTAGAAGGCGAAATGACCTTTGAAGTATTAGCGACCAATGGTGATACCCACCTTGGTGGTGAAGACTTTGATAACCGTTTGATCAACTACTTGGTTGAGCAGTTCAACAAAGATCAAGGCATTGATTTACGTAAAGATCCGCTGGCGATGCAGCGTCTTAAAGAAGCTGCTGAAAAAGCTAAAATTGAGTTGTCATCAGCACAGCAAACGGAAGTTAACTTGCCGTACATTACTGCTGATGCCACTGGGCCTAAGCACTTAGCCATTAAAGTAACTCGCGCTAAATTGGAATCTTTGGTTGAAGACATGATTGCCAAGTCGTTAGAGCCAGTGAAACAAGCGCTAAAAGATGCTGATTTGTCAGTAAGCGACATCAACGACATTATTTTGGTGGGCGGTCAAACCCGGATGCCAAAAGTACAGCAAGCAGTGACCGACTTCTTTGGTAAAGAGCCGCGTCGTGATGTCAACCCTGACGAAGCGGTAGCCGTAGGTGCTGCGGTACAAGCGGGCGTATTGCAAGGCGATGTGAAAGATGTGTTGTTGTTAGACGTAACGCCATTATCACTGGGTATTGAAACCATGGGTGGTGTGATGACTAAGCTGATTGAGAAGAACACCACGATTCCGACCAAGCAATCACAGACCTTCTCAACGGCTGAAGATAATCAGCAGGCAGTAACGATTCATGTGTTGCAGGGTGAGCGTAAGCGTGCGGCTGACAACAAATCGTTGGGGCAATTTAATCTGGAAGGTATTCGTGCAGCGATGCGCGGCCAGCCACAGATTGAAGTCACCTTTGATATTGATGCGGACGGTATCCTGCATGTGTCAGCGAAAGATAAAGACACAGGTAAAGAGCAGAAAATCACCATCAAAGCTTCTTCTGGCTTAAGTGATGAAGAAGTAGAAAAAATGGTACGTGACGCTGAAGCTAACGCTGAAGAAGATCGTAAATTTGAAGAAATGGTGCAGGTTCGTAACCAAGCTGATGCGCTGGTACATGCTACCCGTAAGCAGTTAGAAGAAGTTGGTGCGGAGTTGGCTGCGGCAGATAAAGAAGCGGTTGAAACTGCCTTGAGCGAGCTGGAAACAGCCATCAAAGGTACCGACAAAGCTGAGATTGAAGCCAAGCAGCAAGCTTTGATTGAAGCTTCTGGTAAGTTGATGGAAGCAGCACAAGCGAAAGCTCAGCAGCAAGGTGGCGATGCCGACGCTGGTAACAGCCAGAAAGATGCTGATGATGTTGTCGACGCTGAATTTGAAGAAGTGAAAGACGACAAGAAATAATAACCCGCCCACCGGGTGTTGGTGATAGAAAGCACACGGGGGTTGCCGCTAGGTGGCCTCCGTGTACTTGTATCAGGCAGGATATAAAAGGAACGTGGAAATCACACCATTATGTCGAAAATAGATTTATATGAAGTGCTGGAAGTAAGTAAAGATGCCAGCGAACGCGACATCAAAAAGGCCTATAAGCGGTTAGCGATGAAGTATCACCCGGATCGTACCAAAGGTGATAAAGACCTCGAAACCAAGTTTAAAGAAGTTAAAGCGGCCTACGAAATTCTCAGTGATCCGCAAAAGCGCGCGGCTTACGATCAGTATGGTCATGCAGCTTTTGAACAAGGTCAAGGTGGCTTTGGCGGCGGCGGTGGCGGTGCTGATTTTGGGGATATTTTTGGTGATGTGTTCGGTGACATTTTTGGCGGTGGTGGTCGACGTGGCCATGCGCAACCGCAACGGGGAGCCGACTTACGCTACAACCTAGAGCTAAGCTTAGAAGAGGCGGTACGCGGTAAAGAAGTTGAGCTGAAAATTCCTAAATTAAGTACCTGTGACGACTGTCATGGTAGCGGCGCGCGAGCTGGCTCTAGCGCTGAAACCTGTGGTCATTGCCATGGCAGTGGCCATATTCAAATGCGCCAAGGCTTTTTTGCCGTGCAACAACCTTGTCCCCATTGTCGTGGCCGCGGTAAGGTGATTAAAGATCCATGCCGCACCTGTCATGGTGAAGGCCGAGTGGAACGCACCAAGACCTTGTCGGTGAAAATTCCAGCTGGCGTTGATACCGGTGACCGGATCCGCTTAAGTGGTGAGGGTGAAGCCGGCGAAATGGGCGCTCCGGCGGGTGATTTGTACGTGCAAGTGCATGTGCGTGAACACAAGATTTTTGCGCGTGACGGCAATAATCTGTACTGCGAAGTGCCGATTAGCTTTACTCGAGCTGCCTTAGGTGGTGACATCGAGGTGCCGACGCTAGAAGGCAAAGTAAAACTGAAAGTACCGGCCGAAACCCAAACAGGTAAGTTATTACGCCTGCGTGGTAAGGGCGTTAAGTCCGTGCGCACCGGTGCTGTTGGCGATTTGATTTGTAAGGTGGTTATCGAAACCCCAGTGAATTTGTCAGAGCGTCAACGTGAGTTACTAGCCGAGTTAGAAGAGTCGATGGGTAGTGGCGACGAAGCTGCTAAGTATCGTCCCAAAGAAAAAGGCTTTTTTGACGGCGTGCGTAAATTCTTTGATGACTTGCGCGGCTAGTACAACTGCGGTTAAGCTGATGCTAGCAGCAGATTTCTGAGCCATTCAGAATAGTCAGGGAGCACCTCTTATGCGCTGGATGAAAATAGCACTAAGCTTAACCGTAGTGATTAGTTTGTTGGTTGCCTGCACGCAATCGCCGACCGGACGTAAGCAATTGATTATGTTCTCGAGCGGCGAAATTGCCTCGTTAGGCGACCAAAGTTATGCCGAGCTGAAACAACAGCAGCCACTTAGCACGAACACCCGTGAGGTTAATTACGTACGCTGTGTGGCTAATGACTTGTTGGCCGTGCTACCTGAACCTTGGCGCAGTAAAACCTGGGAAGTGAATCTATTTGCCAGTGATGATGTGAATGCGTTTGCCCTACCGGGCGAAAACATTGGCGTATACACGGGCTTACTGAAAGTTGCCGAAACTCCAGATCAATTGGCGGCGGTGATCGGGCACGAAATTGCGCACGTGATCGCTGACCATGGTAACGAGCGCATGTCGAATCAGTTTGCCGTGGGGCTAGGCTTGCAAATAGGTGCCGTGGTAGCGTCAACTAAGCTAGAAGACAAAGATGCTGCTTTAGTGATGGCGGCCTTAGGTATTGGCACCCAGCTAGGGGTGCTGTTGCCTTACTCACGGGTACATGAAAGCGAAGCCGACCAGTTGGGCCTGGATTACATGGCTGCAGCTGGCTACAATCCCGCAGCGGCGGCGGATCTATGGCGAAACATGGCGCGTGTAAGCGGCGCCGGCGGGCCTGAATTTTTATCGACACACCCTTCACCCCAATCTCGCATTGATGCTATTGAAGCCTATGCTCCTGAGGTGATGGGCGTCTATCAAAGTGCCCCTAAAGCCAACTGCAAACTCTAATTCTAGTAGCCACGGAAGGCTCATCGTCTAACGGCATTCTCTTAACCTTATCTCGGTACATCTCATTTCGGTTATATGTAAGTCGAGATTGGACTAAAGCTTTGCTCACAGCGTTAGTAGAATATCAGCATGCAAAGTACTTTTTGGCGGCGGCTGGCTGGTTGCTGGTAGCTGCGATGAACTAATGAGGTGTTATGATTAAGGCTTGGTTTGCAATTCCCTTCTGGCAACGCGTGCTGGGTGCTTTTGCACTGGGCGTGCTGATTGGTGTGATTCATCCTGACATTGCGCAAGCGTTGCGGCCGCTGGGAACGCTCTTTATCAATGCGTTAAAGATGTTGGTGGCGCCACTGATTTTCTTTGCCATTGTGAGTGCTATTTTACAGTTAGGTAGTGGCGAAAAGGCTGGTAAAATTGGGATGCAAACCATAGGTTTGTTCTTACTTACAGCTGTTATTGCCAGTGTCATTGGGCTATCGGTAGCACAGTTATTGGATATTACTCCGTCACCTGATTTAGTCGCCGATAGTAACTATGAACCGAAAGTAGTGCCTGGGCCCATTGAGGTACTGTTGAGTTTTATTCCGACCAATCCGTTTGCTGCTTTGGCTGAGGGTAACGTGATTCAAATCGTGGTGTTTGCCGCGTTGGTGGGGGTAGCCATCAATCAGTTGGGTGAGGTCGCTAAGCCGGTAGCCGCGGTGATGAGCGCCGGTGCACAGGTGATGTATCGGATCACCAAAATGGTGTTAGAACTGACCCCGTTTGGGGTCTTAGGGTTAATGGCGTGGGTGGTGGGCCACTACGGATTAGCCAGCTTAACCCCTTTGGCCGCTTTTATTGGAGCCATTTATCTCGCCTGTTTACTGCATATTCTGTTGGTGTACGGCACCATGGTACGGTTAGCAGGGATGTCGCCTTGGTTCTTTTTTAAATCGGTGTTTTCGGCGCAATTGGTGGCCTTCACAACCTGTAGTAGTTTTGGCACGATTCCGGCCGCACACCAAGCTATCACTGAAAAACTAGGTGTCCAAAAAGAGTATGCAAGTTTTGTGTTACCTCTTGGTGCCACCATTAACATGGACGGTTGTGGCGGGATTTATCCGGCCATTGCTGCGGTCTTTATCGCACAGATTTATGGCATTCCGTTGGATTGGGCAGACTATATGCTGATCACCTTAACTGCCACGCTTGCGTCGGTAGGAACGGCTGGTGTACCAGGTACGGCGATGGTGATGTTAACCGTCACCCTCAATGCGATTGGGTTGCCGTTAGAGGGGATTGCATTTATCGCGGCCATCGACAGAATCATAGATATGGCGCGTACCGCAACCAATGTGACCGGTGATATGGCGGTGGCAGTGGTGTTGGGGCGCAAGCAACAGAGCGCAGATGATGACGCTAAGGCCCAACTAGGCTAGTATTGATGGCATTTAGTCTAAGCTCGGCAAGTTAAGCTAAGCAAGTTAAGCTCAGCAAGTTAAGGCTGTGGCGACAGCGCATGAAGGATTATCGGATGGGTTTGAAAGTAGGTATTTTAGGTGCCAGTGGGCGCATGGGGCAGGCGGTGATCGTGGCGGCAAAACGTCTCGAGGTCGCCGTAACCGCCGCTGTGGTAAGTCAGCAGTCGTCCCGTTATGGACAACCTATTCGCGCTAATGATGCTGATGGCGGTGTCTGCTTTCAGCACGCCGATGAACTGCAAGCCGGCCAAGTTGAGGTGCTTATTGACTTCTCTTTACCGCAAGCGCTGTCGGCTAATTTAGCGTTAGCGCAGCGATTACAAGTTCCCATTGTGGTGTGTACGACGGGTTTGGGCGAATCCCATCAGCAGGCGCTCGATCAAGCAGCGACAAAGATTCCGGTATTGTATGCAGCTAACACCAGTGTTGGTATCACGTTACTGCGACAGCTGGTGCAGCTCGCTGCGGCAGCTCTGCCGCACACGGATATTGAAATCATTGAAGCGCATCATAGTGCCAAGCGCGATGGTCCGTCGGGTACCGCACTGGCCTTAGGTGCTAGTGCAGCTGCAGGGCGCGGGGTGGAGCTAACTGATGTTAGTGCTGGTGTACGTGGCGATGGCTTACGTCAACCTGGGTCGATTGGTTTTGCGGTGGTACGAGCGGCCGATATTATTGGTGAGCACACGGTCTTATTTGCGCAGCCGGGCGAGCGCTTAGAGCTAACTCACCGGGTTGGTGACCGGCATATTTTTGCCCAAGGTGCAGTGCAAGCAGCACAGTGGCTGCAGCAGCAGTCGGCCGGCCGTTATAGCATGGCGGATATGTTGCAATTAAAAGCCTTATTACAAGACCTTCTGTAAGCTTACTGAAAGAGTAATTTCTGGTTTACGTTAAGCTAATATTTCTGTAGAATACCGCCAATTTGCCAGTAAGTTTTCGGGCAAGCTGAAACGCGCACTCCAGAGGTGTTTGGCTGGTTAAAAATCCAAATACCAGACGCTGGTGCAAGGTAATCAACGGGGAAGTCAAATTATTGATTCACCCGTTTTTTTATGTACGGAGGTTAACCTTGAGTATTCTAGCGAGCCACTCAGCAAGTAAAGCCATTTTGGTACTTGCCGATGGAACTGTTTTTCACGGCACGGCAATAGGAGCCGGCGGAACCGCGGTTGGTGAAGTTGTTTTTAATACCGCCATGACCGGTTATCAAGAAATCCTTACTGACCCCTCTTATTCTGAACAAATTGTTACCCTCACTTATCCCCACATCGGCAATTACGGCACTAATCACGAAGACGAAGAATCCAATCGAGTTTGGGCTAAAGGCCTAGTTATCCGAGATTTATCGCTTAAAGCCAGTAATTTCCGTCGCGAGCAATCGTTAGCTGATTATCTACGGCAACGCAATGTGGTGGGTATTGCTGATATCGATACGCGCAAACTAACTCGTATCCTCCGTGAGAAAGGTGCGCAAAATGGCTGCATCATGGCTGGCGATATCAACGTAGCCAAGGCGTTAGAACTAGCACAAGGTTTTGCTGGATTAAAAGGCTTAGATTTAGCCAAAGAAGTGACCATTCGTACGCCAGTGGAGTGGACCAGCGGCAGCTGGCGCTTAGGTGAAGGTTTTAAAGAATTAACTGAGCAACGGTTTCATGTGGTCGCCTACGACTATGGCTGCAAACGCAATATTTTGCGCTTGTTAGTGGATCGTGGCTGTAAAGTGACTTTGGTACCTGCGCAAACGCCGGCGGCAGACGTGTTAGCGCTGCAACCGGACGGAGTATTTTTATCAAATGGCCCCGGCGACCCTGAGCCGTGCGATTACGCCATCAAGGCTATTCAGGAAATTATTGCGGCACAAGTGCCGATTTTTGGTATCTGTTTGGGCCATCAATTGTTGGCGTTAGCCAGTGGTGCTACCACCATTAAAATGAAGTTAGGACATCATGGTGCCAACCATCCAGTACAAGATTTAGCGACTGGTCGAGTGACGATAACCAGCCAGAACCATGGGTTTGCGGTAGATGAGGCAACCTTGCCTGCGCATCTTAAAGCGACTCACAAATCGTTGTTTGATGGCACCTTACAAGGTATTGCGCGCACCGATGTGAAAGCCTTCAGTTTTCAGGGGCATCCCGAGGCAAGTCCGGGCCCGAATGACGCCGCACCCTTGTTTGATCACTTTATCGAATTGATGAGCCAATAATTATGCCAAAACGTACCGACCTCAAAAGTATTCTGATTTTAGGCGCTGGGCCGATTGTTATTGGCCAGGCCTGCGAGTTTGATTATTCTGGCGCGCAAGCCTGTAAGGCGCTGCGTGAAGAGGGTTACCGAGTTATCCTGGTCAACTCTAATCCAGCGACTATCATGACCGATCCAGAAATGGCTGATGTCACTTACATCGAGCCGATTCATTGGGAAGTGGTTGCCAAAATCATCGAAGTAGAACGGCCAGATGCCATCTTGCCAACCATGGGCGGACAAACTGCGCTCAATTGTGCGCTAGATTTAGACAAGCACGGCGTGTTAGAGCGTTATAACGTAGAAATGATTGGCGCTAACGCAGATGCCATCGACAAAGCGGAAGACCGTGATCGTTTTGATAAAGCGATGAAAAAAATCGGCCTAGCAACGCCAAATGCTGAAATTGCGCATAACCTCCAAGAAGCCTTTGAAATTCAAGAACGGTTAGGTTTTCCGGTGATTATTCGCCCAAGCTTTACCATGGGCGGCAGCGGTGGTGGTATCGCTTATAACCGCGATGAGTTTGAAGAAATTTGTCGGCGCGGCTTAGATTTATCACCGACTAAAGAATTGCTCATTGATGAGTCATTGATTGGTTGGAAAGAATATGAAATGGAAGTGGTGCGCGACAAAAAAGACAATTGCATTATTGTCTGCGCCATCGAAAACTTCGACCCGATGGGCATCCACACTGGTGACTCTATTACCGTTGCCCCAGCGCAAACCCTGACGGACAAAGAATATCAGCTGATGCGTGATGCGGCGATGGCGGTATTGCGTGAAATTGGCGTGGAAACCGGGGGCTCAAACGTGCAGTTTGGGATCGATCCAGATACCGGACGTATGGTTATTATCGAAATGAACCCACGGGTATCGCGCTCATCTGCATTAGCCTCGAAAGCAACAGGGTTCCCGATTGCTAAAGTAGCCGCTAAATTGGCGGTAGGTTATACCCTGGATGAATTAGAAAATGAAATCACCGGCGGCGTAACGCCAGCCTCGTTTGAGCCAGCGTTGGATTACGTCGTGACTAAGATCCCACGCTTTAACTTTGAGAAATTTGCCGGTTGTAACGACCGTCTCACCACCCAGATGAAATCGGTGGGCGAAGTGATGGCGATTGGTCGTAACCAGCAAGAATCTCTACAGAAGGCGTTGCGCGGACTCGAAATTGGTGTGTCTGGCTTTGATCCTATGGTGGATGTCAACGACCCTGCGGCCCGCGGTAAAGTGATTCGTGAACTTAAAGAGCCAGGCGCCGAGCGGATTTTCTATATTGCCGATGCGTTCCGTTTAGGTATGACAGTGCGCGAAGTGTTTGAGCTGACCCGCATTGACGAATGGTATCTGATTCAGATTGAAGAGTTAGTGCTGCTGGAAGCTGAGATTCAAACGCTAGGTATGGCTGGCTTAGATGAACGCACGTTACGTTTGCTTAAGCGCAAAGGCTTTGCCGATAAGCGTATTGCAGATTTATTGGATGTTGCTGAAGCTGAAATCCGTCGCCGACGTTGGGATTTAGCAGTGCATCCGGTGTATAAGCGGGTGGATACTTGTGCGGCGGAGTTTAAGTCTGATACTGCCTACATGTATTCTAGCTACGACGAGGAATGCGAGGCAGCGCCTACCAATAACAAGAAAATCATGGTGATTGGTGGCGGCCCTAACCGTATCGGCCAAGGCATCGAGTTTGATTACTGTTGTGTGCACGCAGCGCTAGCCATGCGTGAAGATGGTTACGAAACCATTATGGTCAACTGTAATCCAGAAACCGTATCCACGGACTATGACACCTCAGATCGCTTGTATTTTGAATCTATCACCCTAGAAGACGTCCTTGAGATTGTTCGGGTAGAACAACCAGAAGGCGTGATTGTGCAGTATGGCGGTCAAACTCCGTTAAAGTTAGCGCGTGAGCTTGAGGCTAACGGCGTGCCTATTATTGGTACATCGCCAGATGCCATTGACCGTGCAGAAGACCGGGAACGGTTCCAAAACGCGGTGCGTCGATTAGGTCTGCAGCAGCCAGAAAACTCAACCGTCACCAAGGTAGACGAAGCCCTTCGCGAAGCCGATCGGATTGGTTATCCGTTGGTAGTGCGGCCGTCTTATGTGTTAGGCGGACGAGCGATGGAAATCGTTTATGATGAAACTGATTTACTGCGCTATTTAACTGACGCGGTGAAAGTCTCTAACTCTGCGCCGGTGCTGCTGGATCGCTTCCTTGATAATGCCATTGAAGTAGATGTTGATGCCATTTGTGACGGTCAAGATGTGTTAATCGGCGGCATCATGCAGCACATCGAACAAGCGGGTGTTCACTCGGGTGACTCAGCCTGTTCGTTACCGCCTTATTCGTTAAGTGACAAGATTCAAGACGAGCTGCGTGAGCAAATGCGCAAGTTGGCGTTTGAATTAGGCGTAAATGGCCTTATGAATGCCCAGTTTGCGATTAAAGACGACGAAGTTTATTTGATTGAAGTTAACCCGCGAGCAGCCCGCACGGTACCGTTTGTATCTAAAGCGACTGGCTTGCAGTTAGCAAAAATCGCAGCGCGGGTGATGGTTGGACAATCTCTGGCTAGCCAAGGTTTTACCAAAGAAGTGATTCCACCCTACTACTCGGTTAAAGAAGTGGTGATACCTTTTGCTAAGTTCCAAGGGGTAGACCCCATTCGTGGGCCAGAAATGCGCTCTACCGGCGAGGTTATGGGGGTTGGCGAAAGCTTTGAAGAAGCCTATGCCAAAGCTAACTTAGGTGCTGGCGAAGCCTTAGCTAAAGCGGGTAAAGCTTTACTTTCAGTGCGAGATAGTGATAAAAGTCGTTTGTTCGAGTTGGCGCGCGGCCTTATTGGGCTTGGGTTTTCTCTAGAAGCCACCCGCGGCACCGCCAAACTACTCAACGACGAGGGCTTAGCTTGCTCCGTTGTGAACAAGCTACAAGAGGGCCGGCCGAATATTGTCGATGCTATCAAGAACGGTGAATACAGCTACATTATTAATACCGTCGAAGGTCGCCAAGCGATTCAAGATTCGGTTTATATTCGTCGCGAAGCCCTCTTGAATAAAGTTATTTATACCACCACATTAAATGCAGCGTTTGCCACAGTTAAGGCTAATACCGCGGACGACCGCGCCCGCGTTAATTCGTTACAAGCATTGCACAAAAGGGTTTTAGCACAATGAGTCAAATACCAATGACCACCCGCGGCGCAGAGATGCTGCGGGAGGAACTACAGCGTTTAAAATCAGAAGACCGGCCACGGATCATTCAGGCGATTGCCGATGCTCGTGAACACGGTGATTTGAAAGAAAACGCTGAATATCACGCGGCGCGAGAGCAGCAGGGCTTCTGTGAGGGACGCATTCAAGAAATTGAAGCAAAACTTTCCAATGCTCAAGTGATTGATGTAACCAAGGTTCCTAACCAAGGTAAGGTGATTTTCGGGGCTACTGTGACCATCTATAACACCAGCACCGATAAAGAAGTGACCTATCGCATCGTTGGTGATGATGAAGCTGACATTAAGCAAAATTTGATTTCAGTGAACTCACCGATTGCTCGCGCCTTGATTGGCAAGCAAGTTGATGATGCCGTGATGGTCACTACGCCAAGTGGTGATGTTGAATACGAAGTTGTTGATGTGAAATACCTTTAATAGCTGAGTAAAATTTACAAAAAAACCTAGCGCGAGCTAGGTTTTTTTGTTTGGGCAAAGGTTTGCAGTCTCTCTGCCTGACTATTTATTTAGCAAGGCTTTTAATTCTTGTTGTTTCTGTTCGCGCTCAGCGGGCGTTAGTGGCTTATGGTGATAAGCCTCAACATCGGGAAATACTTCCTCAATCTCAAGTTCTAACGCTTTGGCGATGGCCAGTGCCACAGGCTGTGACTTGGCCTTGCGGGCAACCACTTTTGAAATAAGAGAAGGACTTTTATTAAGAGCTTCGGCCAGCATCGAATAATCGAAGCCGCGACGTCTTAATTCCTTTTTGATTTTTGCGCTATCCATCAGTATATTGAGTCTTTTCCTGGGCGGTGCACTTGGCGTGCGCCGCGAGTTCAAAAATAATTCATAAGAAGGTCTTTCTGTGTCAAATGACATAGATAAAAGCAATTAAATGCCAAATGACTCAAACGAAAATAGACCACAGAACCCTATTAAAAGCAACTTGGAAATACCTGATGTGGATACCGTAATGGAGCGTCTGGCGCTGATCTCTGGTGAGCGTTCAGCAAGTGGTATCATGCGCTGGCTGGGGATTAAGCCAAGCTCCATAGCTAACTGGAAGCGGCGCGGGTCGGTTAACTTCGATCCTATCATTGCAGGTTTGTTACGACACAGGGTGTCGCTAGATTGGTTATTCGCGCCTTATGAAGATTTATTTTACCCAACCGTGGGACAGTTGGGGGAACTGAATGAGTCAACCCCGCTGTATCAACAGAATCAGGCCATGAATTTAGCGATAGAAGCTATTAATCGAATTGACCCGGTGCTTGAGCGCTACAATTTACCTAAGACCGAAACCAATCGGCAATTGATGTCAGAAACTTATTTTAAGAAGCGAGGCGAGGCATTAATTTTGTCGGCTGCACTGAACCAGGTAGCGAAAGCACTGGCAACGGCGCAGCCGAACGAGGCAAGTCAAGCGGATTAAGCTTTAGGTAAGCTGATCTTTTTGGCTTGGCTTGGTTTGTACAGGGTTAAGATTTTACCAACCACCTGCACCCGATAAGCCTGGGTGTGAGCAACGATGGTGGTATAAATTTGTTCACGTACTTCGCGTTCTTCTTCTGGCACTTTAATTTTAATCAACTCGTGGTGTTCAAGGGCCAGTTCGATCTCTGCCATCACGCCTTCGGTAAGGCCATTACCACCTAATAAAACGACAGGTTTGAGTGAATGAGCTAAACTTTTCAGGTGTTGTTTTTGCTTATTGCTTAAGGTTAAAGCCGTTGCCATGTAATATATATCCTACGTATGACTTGAATTTACGCTATTCTACCGCCATCTGGGTAGAATAAGCCAGTTTGGTGGAAAAGAAATGGGTAAAAAACGTTCGGCCAGCAGTACGCGTTGGCTGCAAGAGCACTTTAGTGATCATTATGTACAAAAAGCGCAAAAGCAGGGTTTGCGCTCGCGTGCTGTGTTTAAAATAGACGAAATACAAAAACGCGATAACTTATTGCGCCAAGGTATGACGGTAGTAGACTTAGGAGCGGCCCCTGGGGGCTGGTCACAATATGTCGTGGATACCCTGCAAGGTAACTGTCAAGTTATTGCTTGTGATATTTTACCGATGGACGCAATCGCCGGAGTCGACTTTTTAGAGGGTGACTTTCGTGAAGAAGCAGTTTTAAATGCGTTATTGGACCGAATCGGCGGTAAGAACGTAGATGTAGTATTGTCGGATATGGCGCCTAACATGAGCGGCAACGACAACGTGGACCAGCCGCGCGCCATCTATTTGGTAGAGTTGGCCTTAGAAATGTGCCATCAAGTACTCAAACCAAATGGTAGCTTTGTGGTCAAAGTTTTTCATGGGCAAGGCTTTGAAGAATATCTAAAAGCAGTTAGAGCAGCATTTAAAGTTGTGCGCACGCGTAAACCAGATTCTTCTCGGGCACGTTCTAGAGAAGTGTATCTGGTAGCGACAGGTTATAAACTGTAGTACCCTGTAGGGCGTGCTACAAATGCAAACAAGAGGTAGTCGGCTTTGAGCGATATGGCAAAAAATCTGATTTTATGGCTGGTAATCGCCGTCGTACTTATGACGGTATTTAACAGTTTTAGTCCTGGTGGCGCAAGTAACTCGAATGTTGCTTACAGCCAATTTATCACGCAAGTGCATAACGGTGGGGTGCGCAAAGTTGACATCGACGGCCGCGTTATCAAAGCGCAGTCGCGTACGGGTGAAAATTTTACCACGGTCATCCCAACCGCATCGGATCCTGACTTATTGAATGACTTGTTGGATAACAACGTAGAAGTTAACGGCAAGCTACCTGAAGAGCCAAGCATTTTGGCTTCGATCTTCATTTCATGGTTCCCGATGTTATTGCTGATTGGCGTGTGGATTTTCTTCATGCGACAAATGCAAGGTGGCGGTGGCAAGGGCGCTATGTCGTTTGGCAAAAGCAAAGCGCGCTTGATGAGTGAAGACCAGATTAAAACGACCTTTGCAGACGTGGCCGGTTGTGACGAAGCCAAAGAAGAAGTCAGCGAGCTGGTGGATTATTTGAAAGATCCGACTCGGTTCCAACACCTAGGTGGCAAAATTCCTAAAGGCGTGTTGATGGTGGGGCCACCAGGTACAGGTAAAACCTTGCTAGCCAAAGCTATTGCCGGTGAAGCACGGGTGCCTTTCTTCTCTATCTCAGGTTCTGATTTCGTAGAAATGTTCGTTGGTGTGGGTGCCTCGCGGGTACGTGACATGTTCGAACAAGCGAAGAAGTCAGCACCTTGCATCATCTTTATCGATGAGATTGATGCGGTAGGTCGCCAGCGTGGCGCCGGCTTAGGTGGTGGTCATGACGAGCGTGAACAGACTCTTAACCAAATGCTGGTAGAGATGGACGGTTTTGAAGGCAACGAAGGTATTATCGTGATTGCCGCAACCAACCGCCCTGATGTCTTGGACCCGGCGCTGTTACGTCCAGGTCGGTTCGACCGCCAAGTAGTGGTTGGTTTACCGGATGTGCGCGGACGCGAGCAGATATTGAAAGTACACATGCGTAAAGTACCACTGGGCAAAGATGTAGATGCCTCGTTAATTGCGCGCGGTACGCCAGGATTTTCTGGTGCAGATTTAGCTAACTTAGTGAACGAAGCAGCGTTATTTGCTGCCCGTACCAACAAGAAAGTTGTTGCTATGGAAGAGTTTGAAAAGGCTAAAGACAAGATCATGATGGGGGCAGAGCGCCGCTCGATGGTGATGACCGAAGATGAGAAGGCTATGACGGCCTATCATGAAGCGGGTCACGCGATTGTCGGACGTTTGGTGCCAGAGCATGATCCTGTTTATAAGGTGTCGATTATCCCGCGTGGACGAGCGCTTGGGGTGACCATGTACCTGCCCGAACAAGATCGCGTAAGTCACTCTAAGCAGTACCTAGAAAGTATGATTTCTAGTTTGTTTGGGGGCCGCTTGGCAGAAGAAATCATCTATGGATTTGAGAAAGTCACGACCGGTGCTTCGAACGACATTGAGCGGGCTACACAAATTGCACGTAAGATGGTGACGCAATGGGGCTTGTCAGAAAAAATGGGGCCGTTGCTCTATGCTGATGATGAAAACGAAGTCTTTTTGGGCCGCTCGGTTACTCAGCACAAACATATGTCTGACGATACCGCACGTGCCATCGACCAAGAAGTGAAGCTGCTTATTGATCGTAACTACGATCGAGCTAAACGTATTTTGGAAGAAAACGTAGATATTCTACACACCATGAAAGACGCATTAATGAAATATGAAACCATTGATGCGGATCAAATCGATGATTTGATGAATCGCCGTGATGTGCGTGAGCCACGTGATTGGCAGCAACGCTCTAACAGCAACAAAGATGGTGACAGTTCAGCCAAAGCAGATGATGTTTCGCCTGGTGCAGAACCAGCAGATAATTCATCGGCGAGCTAAGCAGATAAAGCCCCGCAAGTCGGGGCTTTTTTTATCCAGTTTGATCTGAATGAACAGCGATAAGGAACCCAATTGATGAGTGCGCCAATCGAGGTGATGGGCATTTTAAATGTCACGCCTGACTCGTTTTCTGATGGTGGTCGTTTTAACAATTTAGATGCGGCTTTACGCCAGGCTGAGCAGATGCTTGCGGCTGGTGCCAGTTGGTTAGATATTGGCGGCGAATCTACCCGTCCTGGCAGCGCTGCGGTGGCGGTAGAGGCCGAACTGGAACGAGTCATTCCGGTAGTGACAGCGCTGCGCCAACGGTTTGACGTGAAGTTATCCGTAGACACTACTAAACCGGCGGTGATGCGCGAAGCCATCGCGGCTGGCGTGACCATGGTCAACGACGTCAATGCCTTGCGCGAAGAGGGTGCAGTGGAGCTGTTAGCACAACATCCCGCGGTATTAGTCTGCTTGATGCACATGCAAGGCCAGCCGCGAACGATGCAGCAGCAACCCCAATACGATGACGTGGTAGCTGAGGTGAGTGAGTTTTTACAGCAGCGTGTTAACCTTTGCACACAAGCTGGAATACAAAAACAAAACATTTATTTGGATCCAGGCTTTGGTTTTGGCAAGAGCCTAGGGCATAATTACCAACTGTTGCAGCGACTTGAAGCGCTGCATAAATTGCAATTGCCATTACTAATCGGTTTATCGCGTAAATCCATGTTAGGTCAGGTGACCGGACGAGCGGTAGCAGAGCGCCTAGCAGCCAGTATTGCTGGGGCAACGATAGCGGCAATGAAGGGCGCACGGATTATCCGTGTTCATGATGTCAAGGAAACGGTTGATGCAATGCAGGTGGTTGCAGCAACCTTGGCAGGAGAAAACTGTTGAGTCAGCGTAAATATTTTGGCACCGACGGGGTGCGTGGTCGAGTAGGTGATTTCCCTATCACTCCGGATTTCGCGGTGAAACTGGGTTGGGCAGCTGGTACCGTGCTGTCGGCCAGTGGCAATCAGCGTGTATTGGTAGGTAAAGATACCCGTTTATCTGGGTATATGTTGGAATCTGCCCTCGAGGCGGGGTTGTTATCAGCCGGCGTCAGTGTTGAATTTTTGGGGCCAATGCCAACGCCAGCGGTAGCCTATCTCACGCGAAATTTCCGTGCTGCTGCGGGCATTGTTATCAGTGCCTCACATAATCCTTATTACGATAACGGGATTAAATTTTTCTCCGACTCAGGTAGTAAACTGCCAGACCATGTCGAAGCAGAAATTGAGCGTCTGTTAGATGAGCCGCTTGTTTGTGTGCCGTCTGAGCACATGGGACGAGCTAGCCGCATTGATGATGCGCCTGGGCGTTATATTGAGTTTTGCAAGAGCGTGTTTCCTTCTGATTTATCGCTCAAAGGGATGCGGATTGTGGTGGACTGTGCCCATGGCGCAACCTACCACATAGCGCCCGATGTGTTGCGTGAGCTAGGTGCAGATATTTGGGAAATTGGCACTGAACCGAACGGCATCAATATTAATGAAAAATGTGGCGCCACTCATTTAGATGCACTACGCGACGAAGTGTTAGCACGTAAAGCTGACTTGGGCTTTGCGCTTGATGGCGACGGTGATCGGATCATGATGGTGACGGCTACTGGGCGCATTGTTGACGGCGATGATGTGTTATTTATTCTGGCCCGAGCGGCGCAGCAAGATGGTTTGTTGCAAGGCGGTATTGTCGGAACCTTGATGAGTAATTTCGCCCTAGAAAAATTCTTTACTGACCGTCGGATTCCGTTTGTGCGTGCCAAAGTAGGCGACCGCTACGTGATGGAAGAGTTGGTCAAACGTGATTGGCGCATTGGCGGTGAAAATTCTGGCCATATTATTAATCGCCAATTTCATAGTACCGGTGATGGTATTATTGCTGGATTGCAGGTCTTGACGGCGATGCAGCGTGAGCAACGCAGCTTGGACGAGTTGCTGGCACCCTTGGTAAAAGCGCCGCAAGCCTTGATCAACGTACGCTTTACCGCCGGTACCGATCCGTTAGCTGCGGCTAATGTGCAAGCGGTAGTAAGTGAAGTAGAGCAAGCGCTGGGTAATAACGGCCGGGTGTTATTGCGTAAGTCTGGTACCGAGCCGCTCATTCGAGTCATGGTCGAAGGTCAGGATGGCAATAAAGTGCGCGCGTATGCTGAAGAAATTGCTAGCGAAGTAGAAGCGGCTAGTAATTAATCAGTTCGTTAACAAATCGTCATTCACCGCTTGTAAGTTTCGGCGAGGTTATGTAATATCTCGCCGCTCTCAATGAAGTCAGAGGTTCCGATGCAACGCCAACCGTTAGTGATAGCTAACTGGAAAATGAACGGCAACCGCGCATTAGTTGCTGAATTAAGTGAGGCCCTGCAACAACAGCAGGCGCACTACGCGGACGTGACTGTGGTCGTCTGTCCACCTGCAGTATTATTGCCGGTGTGGCAAGCGCAACCGGGTGTGGTTGCGTTAGGTGCGCAGGATGTGAATGAACATGCTGATGGTGCGCACACTGGTGAGCATAGTTTAGCGCTAGTGCATGAAGCTGGCGCGAAATGGGTACTGATTGGTCATTCTGAACGCCGCCAGTGTTACGGTGATTCGGAAGCTCGGATCGCTCAGAAACTAGGTCAAGTGCTAGCTGATTCACGTTTTACCGCTGTGCTGTGTGTGGGTGAAAGTGCCGAACAACGTGAACAAGGGGCAACCTTTGCCGTGGTCGAGGCGCAGCTTAGTGAAGCCTTAGCGCAAGTGTCTGCATGCGAACGCCTCGTGGTAGCTTATGAGCCAGTTTGGGCGATTGGCACGGGATTAACAGCGTCGCCAGCGCAAGCGCAAGAAGTGCATGGTTTTATACGGCACTGGCTGCAAGAAAAATTTGGGTCGGCAGGCGCCGCAGTACAGCTTTTGTACGGTGGCAGCGTGAAGGCTGATAATGCTTCAGAACTGTTTGCTGAAGCTGATATTGATGGTGGTTTGATTGGCGGTGCAAGTTTACAGCCCGAACAATTCGTGGCGATTTGTACTGCAGCTCAGGCCCGGAGTAATTAAATTATGTACGAGATTTTTCTAATCGTTTATCTCATCGTAGCCTTGATGTTGATCGGCTTTGTGATGATTCAACATGGTAAAGGTGCCGATATGGGCGCTTCTTTTGGTGCCGGCGCATCAAATACTGTGTTTGGCTCAAGCGGTTCGGGTAACTTTTTAACTCGTACCACAGCTATTTTAGCGGTTATCTTTTTTGTGTTGAGTCTGGTTCTTGGTAACCTAGCCGCCGGTAATGGCGATGCAGGCAGCCAGTTTGATGACTTAGACATGATGCAAGAAGAAGTGCCGACAGTACCAAGCAACGATAGCGACGTGCCAGGGTCAAACTAAGACCTCTGAGTTGGGTTCGTTAGTGGTGCTGAGTTAGTAACAGATTTGCGGATGTGGTGGAATTGGTAGACACGCTATCTTGAGGGGGTAGTGCTTTAGGGCGTGCGGGTTCAAGTCCCGCCATCCGCACCAAATTTACAACGGCTACGGTTGCGTTTGTAGCCAAAATCTTTATAATATGGATTCGTTTTCGGACGCGGGGTGGAGCAGTCTGGTAGCTCGTCGGGCTCATAACCCGAAGGTCGTAGGTTCAAATCCTGCCCCCGCAACCAATTACAAAGGGTCCAGTGTTCTAAAAGCCCCGCAGCAGTTCGGGGCTTTTTACTATGTGACCTCTGCTGCAGCATCTGTGTTAAGCGTAAGACGTTAGTAATAAACGCCCTTAATACAATGAATTGGCAGTCAATAACACTGGGCGATGACGCCCTTTTTTTGTTTTTAGGAGTTGGCAAACTTGGCTCGAGTTGAAGATCGTTTATTTGAGATGTTAGAACCTGCAGTAGCAGCTTTAGATTTCACCCTTTGGGGCGTGGAATTTGTGCGGGCAGGTAAACATTCAACCTTACGTGTTTATATTGATCATGCCGATGGCGTGAGCGTTGATAACTGTGCGGCGGTAAGCCATCAGGTAAGCGCAATTTTAGACGTAGAAGACCCTATCAGCACGGAATACTTTTTAGAAGTGTCCTCGCCAGGTATGGAACGTCCGTTTTTCAACGCGAGTCAGTATGCAGACTACCTTGGCGAGACCGCTGCGGTAGAATTAACTGTAGCACAGCAAGGTAAACGCAAATTTAAAGGTGTAATTGCTGCTGTTGATGGCGATTACGTAGAATTTAACGTTGATGGTGAAGCCCTGAAAGTAGCGCAGTCATCCATTAAGAAAGCTCATTTAGTTCCTCAGTTTAACTAAGGATTGCGTAGGCGAGGCAGAACAATGGCAAAAGAAATTTTATTGGTTGCAGAAGCAGTTTCTAACGAAAAAGATGTATCGAAAGAAAAGATTTTCGAAGCATTAGAATCAGCACTTGCGCACGCAACAAAGAAAAAATACGAAGGCGATATCGAAGTACGCGTCAGCATTAATCGCCAAACTGGCGAATTTGATACGTTTCGCCGCTGGTTAGTGGTGGATGATAGCGAACAACCGCTAGAGCACCCTTATCGCGAAATCAGCTTAGCTGCGGCCCAGTACGAGGACGACTCAGTACAAGCCGGCGATTATGTTGAAGAGCAAATCGACTCGATTGAGTTTGATCGCATTACCACTCAAACCGCCAAGCAGGTGATCGTACAGAAAGTACGCGAAGCTGAGCGCGCTAAAGTAGTTGAAGAATATCAAGATCAAGTGGGTGAGCTGGTGACAGGTACGGTCAAACGCGCCAATCGTGAGCATGTGATTTTGGATCTTGGTAACAACGCTGAAGCGATTATTTATCGTGAAGATATGTTGCCACGCGAATCAGTTCGCGCCGGCGACCGAGTTCGTGGCGTGCTGTTTGACGTGCGTCCTGAAGCACGCGGTGCGCAATTATTTGTTAGCCGTACCCATCCGGACTTCTTAATCGAACTTTTCCGCATTGAAGTGCCAGAAATTGGCGAAGAAATGATTGAGATTCGTGGTGCCGCTCGTGACCCTGGTTCACGCGCAAAAATCGCCGTGAAGAGCAATGACCGTCGGATTGACCCTGTTGGCGCTTGTGTTGGTATGCGTGGCGCGCGGGTTCAAGCAGTTTCCGGTGAGTTAGGTGGCGAACGCGTTGATATCGTGTTGTGGGATGATAATCCAGCCCAATTCGTTATCAACGCAATGGCACCGGCCGAAGTCGCAGCGATTGTGGTTGACGAAGAAGCACACACCATGGATATCGCGGTAGAAGAAGGCAATCTTGCCCAAGCCATTGGTAAAGCTGGGCAAAACGTGCGTTTAGCCAGTCAGCTAACGGGTTGGCAGTTGAACGTGATGTCAGTTGCTGACTTTACTGAGAAGAACGAAGCTGAAGCACAGAAAGTACTTGATTTGTTCACTAAGAACCTTGGCATTGACGAAGATTTTGCCAGCGTATTAGTTGACGAAGGCTTCTCCTCGTTAGAAGAAATCGCTTATGTTCCAGTAGATGAATTACTGGAAATTGAGGGGATGGACGAAGATATTGTTGAAGAGCTACGCAGCCGCGCGAAAGCGGTACTAACAACTCGTGCATTAGCCACAGAAGAGTCGTTAGAGAGTGCAGAGCCAGATGAATCATTGCTTAACTTAGAGGGCTTAGATCGTCATTTAGCCTTTGTGTTAGCAAGCAAAGGTGTGACTAGTCTCGAGCTATTAGCCGAGCAGGGCATTGATGATTTGGCTGGAATTGAAGAGTTAAGCGAACAACGAGCCGGAGAATTGATTATGCAAGCGCGTAATATCTGCTGGTTCGGTGACGAAGAATAAGATCAACGGGGGTACAACTGACTATGGAAGAAGTAACGCTGGATAAGCTAGCCAAAGATGTCGGTACGACAGTTGATCGTTTGGTGCAACAGTTTGCCGAGGCTGGTATGAAAAAACAGCCTGGCGACGCTGTTACCGAAGACGAGAAACAAGCATTACTAACGCATTTGAACAAGGCCCATGGCGGCAACGGCCCTACTGAGCCGGCTAAAATGACGTTGAAGCGGAAAGAAAAAAGCACCTTAAGTATCGGCGGCGGCCCAGGTCGTAGTAAGTCGGTGCAAGTTGAAGTGCGGAAGAAACGTACGTACGTGAAGCGTTCGGCCTTAGAAGATCAGCAAAAAGCTGAGCAAGAGCGCCTTGAACAAGAACGTGCAGCAGCTGAAGCGAAGCGTTTAGAAGAAGAAGCGCAAGCAGCGGCCGCAGCCAAAGCTCAAGCGGAAGCAAAAGCAGCTGAAGAAAAAGCTAAGCAAGAAGCAGCTCGCAAAGAGAAAGAAAAAGCGAAAGCGAAAGCAGAAGCTGATAAGCGCGCAGCAATGACGCCAGAAGAACGTCAGAAAGCTGACGAAGCGAAAGCGGAAGCAGAGCGGTTACGTAAGGCGCAAGAAGAAGAAGCCCGTAAAAAGGCCGAAGCAGAAGCTGCGCGTCAAGCTGAAGAAGCGCGTCGTTTAGCTGAAGAAAATGAAGCTCGTTGGCAAGAAGAAGAAGCCAAGCGTAAAAAAGCTGAACAAGAAGATGTTCACTTTACCACCTCATCTACAGCGCAAGCTGCTGAAGACGAGCAAGACGTGGATGAAGAGCGTCGCAGCCGTCGTAAAGTAAGTAAGCAACGCCGTCATAAAGATGACGAACGTGATGATAGCCCGCGTCGTGAAAAACGCCGTAAAGGTGCTAAGCGTTCAACCTTGCAGCATGGTTTTAATAAACCTGCCGCGCCGGTAGAGCGTGACGTTAAGCTAGGCGAAACCATTACTGTTGGTGAGTTAGCTAACCGGATGGCGGTCAAAGCTAGCGAAGTTATCAAGACCATGATGAAAATGGGCGAAATGGTGACCATTAACCAAGTACTAGACCAAGAAACGGCCTCGTTGGTCGTTGAAGAAATGGGTCATAAAGTGGTGTTGGTTAGTGAAAACGCACTAGAGCAAGAAGTGTTGGCGGATCGTGGTGCAGATACAGCCGATGATGCCACTACACGTGCTCCGGTAGTGACTGTAATGGGGCACGTTGACCATGGTAAAACCTCGTTACTTGACTACATTCGTAAAGCGAAAGTGGCGAAAGGTGAAGCTGGCGGTATTACCCAGCATATTGGTGCGTATCACGTAGAAACGGATCATGGCATGATCACTTTCCTCGATACCCCAGGCCACGCTGCGTTTACGTCGATGCGTGCGCGTGGTGCAAGTGCGACTGATATCGTCATCTTGGTGGTAGCTGCTGATGATGGTGTGATGCCACAAACGCTTGAAGCGATTCAGCATGCTCGCGCCGCCCAAGTACCAATCGTGGTTGCCATCAACAAGATGGATAAACCAACGGCGGACCCAGATCGAGTTAAGAACGAACTAGCCCAACGCGATGTTATCCCTGAAGATTGGGGTGGCGATGTGATGTTTGTACCAGTATCGGCGCATACCGGTGACGGTATTGAACAGTTGCTAGAGTCGGTCTTGTTACAAGCTGAAGTGCTGGACCTGAAAGCTGTTGCGACCGGCATGGCCAAAGGCATAGTTATTGAATCACGGTTGGATAAAGGACGCGGTCCGGTAGCCTCGGTGTTGGTTCAAGAAGGTACCTTACGCCAAGGTGATATCGTACTTTGTGGCCTAGAATATGGCCGAGTTCGTGCGATGCGCGATGAAACAGGTAAAGAAGTGAAAGAAGCTGGTCCATCAATTCCGGTCGAGATTCTTGGCTTGTCAGGTGTGCCACAGTCTGGTGATGAAGCTACCGTAGTTAAAGACGAGCGTAAGGCCCGTGAAGTAGCTAACTATCGTCAAGGCAAATACCGTGAAGTTAAATTAGCTAAGCAGCAGAAAGCTAAGCTAGAAAACATGTTCGCGAACATGCAAGAAGGCGAAGTGCAAGAACTGAACATCGTGCTTAAATCGGATGTACAGGGTTCACTAGAAGCTATTTCTGATTCATTGCAGAAGCTTTCTACAAACGAAGTGAAAGTGAACATCATTGGTAGCGGTGTAGGCGGTATTACTGAAACCGACGCATCTTTGGCCAGTGCATCAAACGCGATTGTGATTGGTTTTAACGTGCGTGCTGATGCTTCAGCCAAGCGTTTGATTGAGCAAGACGCGGTAGATTTACGCTATTACAGTGTTATCTATGATTTGATTGACGAAGTTAAAGCAGCTATGGGCGGTATGTTAGCGCCTGAGTTCAAGCAGCAGATCATTGGCTTGGCTGAAGTTCGTGATGTATTTAAATCACCGAAGATTGGCGCTATTGCAGGTTGTATGGTTACCGAAGGTGTGGTGAAACGTTCAGCTCCAATTCGGGTACTACGTGATAACGTAGTTATCTACGAAGGCGAGTTAGAGTCATTACGCCGCTTTAAAGACGACGTACAAGAAGTTCGCAACGGTATGGAATGTGGTATCGGCGTGAAGAACTACAACGACGTTCGTGTTGGTGACCAAATTGAAGTCTTTGAAACAGTTCAAGTAGAACGGAGCTTATAAGCGCCTATGGCGAAAGATTATAGTCGGACCGACAGAGTAGGGCAGCAGTATCAGCGTGAGATAGCGATGATACTGCAGCGCGAAATAAAAGATCCGCGGGTGAGTATGGTGACGGTATCTGAAGTAGAAGTGTCACGGGATTTGGCTTACACCAAAGTATTTGTGACTTTCTTCAACGATGAGCCAGAGCAAATCAAAACCGCGCTGAAAGTACTGAATGATGCCGCAGGCTTTATTCGTTCATTACTTGGCAAGCGTATTCGGGCGCGTATTATTCCCGAACTACGATTTGTACATGACCCGTCCTTGAACGAAGGTATTCGGATGTCGCGCTTAGTTGATGAGGCCATTAAACGTGACGAAAGTCGCGGCAATGCTGCCCCCACTGCAAAGCCGGCCGATACCGCAGCCACAGACGACCACGGAGACGATTAATGGGACGAAGAAAGTCAGGTCGCGATGTCAGCGGCGTGATTTTGCTTGATAAGCCCCGTGATATCAGTTCAAACGCCGCACTCCAACAAGTGCGGCGTTTTTTAAATGCCAACAAAGCAGGCCATACTGGCGCTTTAGACCCGGCTGCAACCGGGCTACTGCCGTTGTGTTTTGGCGAAGCCACGAAAGTATCTCATTACTCCTTAGAAGCGGATAAAGCCTATCGGGTAGAAGCTTGTTTAGGGATTCGCACCACCACCAGTGACAGCGAAGGTGAGATAGTAGCGCAGGCCGATGCTGCTTTGCTTGAGCGTTTAACCCAAGCGGATATCGATCGAGTTATTAAGCAATTCACGGGCCCGCAACAGCAATCCCCATCGATGTATTCGGCGTTAAAACACGAAGGTAGGCCGTTGTATTACTATGCCCGTTTAGGCATAGAAGTGCCGCGCAAAACACGTGCTATTACCATTCGCGAGATTAACTTAGTGGAGTGGCACGGAGCGCGCTTGGTGTTAGACGTGACCTGTTCAAAAGGCACTTACATTCGTACGCTTATCGACGACATGGGCGCGGCTTTAGGATGCGGAGCTCATGTTGCTGAGTTGCACCGCAGCTGGATAGAAGGTGTGGTCGGCCCCGTCTACAGTGCTGAAGAGTTGGCAGCGGTCGCCGCACAGACGGATCCAGAACAAGGGGATTACGCTGCGATTGACGCTTTATTGCTAGCCAATGATACGGTTATCCAGCAAGTGCCTACGGTAACGGTTGAGGCCGCTGAGGCCGCCAAGTTTTTATTGGGCAATCCAGCTCAGTTAACGCAGCCACCTGAAGTTGTCGCAGATCATTATCGAGTACTGCGTAGCTCTGATGGGGTGTTTATTGGGATGGGTTTACTGCAAGCACCGGCGCTTGCAACTGGGCCAGCGGAAGCAGGCCTTTGGGTGAAACCCAAGCGGGTATTGAATTTGCGAGATTGATTGCGCTGCGGGCATAAAGTGCGTATAATTTGCAGCGATTTCGTTGGTGCTGAATTAGTGATCGGCACTGACATTTTTCACTTATCAGGAGTAATATATGTCACTAACTGCGGCACAAAAAGCTGAAATCGTTAAAGAATATGGTCAAGGCGAAAATGACACCGGTTCTACCGAAGTTCAAGTAGCACTATTGACTGCAAACATTAACGAACTGCAAGGCCACTTCAAAGAACACGCAAAAGATCACCACTCACGTCGTGGTCTATTACGGATGGTTAGCCAACGTCGTAAATTGTTGGACTACTTAAAGCGTAAAGACAATCAGCGTTATGCAACCCTGATTGAGCGCTTAGGTTTACGTCGCTAAGCATTGTTCATTGGAAGGGGCCCTGTTGTGGCCCCTTTTTTATTTATCGAAGGACAAAGGCGTTATTGGGTATTAGATATTAGATATTAGATATTAGATATTCATTAGAGCAAGAACACTGGGTTGAGTTAGTGTCTAATATCTAGTAACTAATAGCGCTTAAGAATTTAAAAGAGAAAGACAAAGGAAAAATAACGTGAATCCTATTACTAAGAAATTCCAGTATGGTCAGCATACTGTCACATTAGAAACTGGTGCAATGGCGCGCCAAGCAACTGCAGCCGTATTGGCAAGCATGGATGACACCACCGTGTTGGTGACCGTGGTGGCTAAGAAAGATGCCAAAGAAGGCCAAGATTTCTTTCCATTAACTGTAAATTATCAAGAACGTACTTACGCTGCCGGTAAAATCCCTGGTGGTTTCTTCAAGCGTGAAGGACGTCCATCAGAAAACGAAACCTTAACCTCGCGCTTAATCGACCGTCCGATTCGTCCATTATTCCCAGAAGGGTTTAATAACGAAGTGCAAGTGATTGCGACTGTGGTATCAGTAAACCCACAAATTTCTCCAGATATCGTTGCTTTGATCGGTACCTCAGCTGCTTTAGCTATTTCTGGCGTGCCTTTTGCTGGCCCAATTGGTGCAGCACGCGTAGGCGTTATCAATGATGAGTACGTGTTAAACCCAACCTTGGAAGAGTTGACCACTTCTAAGCTAGATTTAGTGGTTGCTGGTACTGCTGGTGCGGTATTGATGGTTGAGTCAGAAGCGCAACTATTGTCAGAAGATGCCATGTTAGGCGCTGTGGTCTATGGCCATGAGCAAATGCAAACTGTGATTAACGCCATCAATGAATTTGCTGCTGAAGCAGGTAAAGAAGCCTGGGATTGGCAAGCTCCTGCGAAAAATGTTGAGCTGCTAAACAAAATCAAAGCATTAGCAGAGCAAGGCATTGGCGATGCGTACCGTATCACTGAAAAAGCGGCACGTTATGAGCAAGTAGCGGCATTGAAAGCCCAAGTTACTGAGCAGTTACTGGCAGAAGATGAAACTTTAGATGCCAAAGAAATCGGCGATTTGTTCCATTCACTGGAAAGTGACGTAGTACGTAGCCGTATTATTGCCGGCGAGAAGCGTATTGATGGTCGTGAACCAGATATGGTGCGCGCCCTGCATATGGCTACTGGCGTGTTACCACGCACGCACGGTTCAGCGGTATTCACCCGTGGTGAAACGCAAGCCTTGGTTACTGCAACCTTAGGTACTGAGCGCGATGCACAAATGATCGACGACCTTACTGGTCGCAGCGACAATCGCTTTATGTTGCATTATAACTTCCCTCCATACTGTGTGGGTGAGACCGGCATGGTGGGTTCACCTAAGCGTCGCGAAATCGGCCACGGCCGTTTAGCTAAGCGCGGTGTACAAGCGGTGATGCCGTCACAAGACGAATTCCCGTACACCATCCGCGTGGTATCTGAGATCACTGAATCAAACGGTTCAAGCTCAATGGCGTCAGTATGTGGTGCATCATTAGCATTGATGGACGCAGGCGTACCAATCAAGTCATCAGTCGCTGGTATCGCCATGGGCTTGGTGAAAGAAGGTGACAAATTTGTCGTCTTGTCTGATATCTTAGGTGATGAAGATCACTTGGGCGACATGGACTTTAAAGTTGCCGGTAGCGTTGACGGCGTAACCGCCTTACAAATGGACATCAAGATTGACGGTATCACCCGTGAAATCATGGAAATTGCCTTAGCTCAAGCTAAAGCAGCTCGTTTGCACATCTTGCAAGTGATGGATCAGGCGTTAGCCGGTGCTCGTACTGAGTTATCAAACTACGCTCCGCGTTACACCACCATCAAAATCAATCCTGATAAGATCCGTGACGTGATTGGTAAAGGTGGCGCAGTTATTCGTGAATTAACTGAAAGCACCAACACCAACATCGAAATCAATGATGATGGTACTGTGCGTATCGCTGCAACTGACCAAGAATCAGCGGATGCAGCTATCGCTCGCATTGAAGAGCTGACTGCAGAAGTTGAAGTTGGTCGCATTTACCAAGGTAAAGTGGCGCGTATTGTAGACTTCGGTGCATTCGTTACTATTTTGCCAGGTAAAGATGGTTTAGTGCACATCTCACAAATCGCTGAAGAGCGTGTGAACGATGTTAACGAATATCTGAAAGTTGGTGATTTAGTGCCAGTTAAAGTGCTTGAAATTGACCGTCAAGGTCGTGTTCGTTTGAGCATGAAAGACGCTGCTGATAAAGCTGAAGCAGCAGCTCCAGCTAGCACTGACAGCAGCGATAGCGAATAAGCAAAAATAAGTCCTACCCGCAAACCCGGTCGATTATCTGACCTGCGGTGAGCAAAGCATTCATGCCAAGGTTTTGGTTAAACCCAAAGCCTTGGTGTGAATTCATCAGCTGTTTTCAGCTCCCCCGTGTTACCTTGTTAATCCTCATCAGCTTGCTCAAGCACCTGTTCAGAACTTTATTTTTGTTGCAACTAAGGTATGATGAGTTGAACCATAACGAAAGGTTGTCCTTTATGAAAAGTCGTATCGCGGTGCTGGCTTCGGTGCTGTTGCTGGGTGCTTGTGCCCAATTGCCCGATCCCTCTGAATCGGCCGTCATGAATTTATTTGTAGTAACGCCGCAAGCGCCAGACATGCGTTATCAAATTGAAATCGCCAAACTCACAGACCTCGCTAATCACCAGAATCAATTGGATGATGCCAGTATGGCGCAATTGCTGTATCGACGCGGCAGTCTCTATGATGCGCTCGGTTTGAGTGGGTTAGCTCGTATTGATTTAAATCGTGCTTTAGAGCGCGATCCACGTTTAGCCGATGCCTATAATTTTCTGGGTATCCAGTACACTGAAATTGAACAGTACAATTATGCTTATGAGATGTTCGACTCGGCCTTAGAGCTTGAGCCTGAGCACCCCTATGCCTTGCTTAATCGCGGTATGACAGCCTATTATGATGGCCGGATTGACCTCGCCAGCAAAGATTATCAACGCTATTTTGAAAGCCAACCCGACGACCCGTATCGGGTGCTGTGGCTGTATTTAGCTGAAGTAGAAACAGATGCCGAGGCGGCCCGTCGCAATCTAGCCGAACGCCGAATCAAGTACGCCAATGGCGCTTGGGGCTGGGTGCTGAATGATCTGTTGTTGGGTGTGGTGGATGAGCAAAGCTTTTTAAATGACTATGCTCCTAAACACTTAGGCGAAGATGAAACCCTAGCAGAGCGCATGTGTGAGAGTTACTTTTATTTGGGTAAGCTGAAGCAATTGGAAGGCAACAACCAAGCTGCAGCGGTGTATTTTCGACTAGCGCTCACAACCAATGTGTACCGTTTTTTAGAACACCGTTATGCTGGGATTGAGCTGCAACGCAGTCAGCAAGCACTGGAGCAGCAAGCGGATTCAACTAAGCTTGATGCGCAAGAGTGATCGACCGCGCAAACCGCCATACTGGAGCAATCGCTTGCAACGGATGGTGCAGTTAGGGATCCTGTTGATAGCGCTGGTGAGTTGTCAGCAAGTACTCGCCAATCCGCTCTCCCATCGCAGCGAGGGCAGCGAGGGCAAGTATCCGAAGGCAGTGAGTACCGCGCAGTTAGCGACCTTGCTTGATCTATTAGCCATGCCGCCTAATGGGTGGCTAATAGCCGTCCCTGTACGACCTACACGTGTTGAATTTTCTCCTCAATCACCCATGCATGTCATGCAGTCACCATCGGCTACTGCTTGCCGTTATCCCATTCAGTTGCAAGTGCCTGAGGGCAGTGGTGAACTCAAAGCGTACCAGTTATTACATCAGTGGCAGCAACAGCCACTGGCGGAGCCGATGCGCCAATTAGGCTTTTGTTGGCAGTTGCAACCTTATCCGAAAGCTGTCAACGAATGCCAGCAGGTAACTGCGCGCGGTCGCCTACAATGTCATCTCCAAGGTCCGTTAGGTGGCGGCAACCACCACGCTGATCCTACTCAGGCGCGGTATCGAGTGTTACTGGTAGAGCAGTTTGGCATAGCTTCGGCATCGCAGCAGCGACAAGATTTTAGCATGGTACTTAGTTTAGCTGCGCCGGTGGAGCTCTTAGCTCACGAACTTGGGCATTGGTTGGGGCTAGCTGATGAATACGCGATGAGCGCGCCTTTAGCTGCTGCTTTTTGTCGCGGTGATTACCAGCATCCTAGTTTAAATATTGTGGTGACTGACAGTCGCCAACTCAGTGCTGAGCAACTGCAACAGCTGTGGCAAACCTTGCCATGGCGAACTGCGGTAGAGGATTGGCGCTTGCTAGCGCAGCCTACCTCACTAACCAATAGCCAAGGAGAGCCGTTGTGGGAATTAGGGAGTGCGCCCGAGCAGATTGGTTTACATGCGGTAGATACGTGTCAAAACAGCGACTATTTTGCTTGGCGACCACTAGCTGAGATCACGGCGATGCAATATTTCGATAGTGCGCGTTGGCCATCGCTGTATCTAGAACTTATTCAGCAACAGTATGCTCATTAAGAGGAGTCACGATTAGGTAAACTCCTCCCAATGATAGCCTTACAGTGCTAAGCGGCAGCCACTGCCAACGCCGTTTGTGCCAGCATAATCACTGGGCAGGCGATTGCGAAAAACCAGACCAAGCTGCGTAGTTTGTCGTAATTAGCTAAATACAAAACATGATACGCAATGCGTAAACCAAGATAACTTACTGCTAACGTAATGTTGGTATCAGAAACGCTATTGGTGGCTAATACGGCAAGGATAGCGGTGGCATACAGTGGAAACGCCTCGTACGCATTGTAATGACCCGCCACAGCACGAGCACCAGCACCTGTTAAGCGTTGTTGCTGAGCTCGCGGATGACGGTTATCGTAACCAGCATCGCGATTCTGGAAATACACCACAGGTGCTTTGGCCGCAATCGGTAGCAACCCAGCAATCAATAAACACCAGATCAGAATACTCATTTCACTTCCTTACCGGCAGCTTGCATATCGGCATGATACGACGAGCGAACTAAGGGGCCCGAGGCTATATGGGTAAAGCCCATCTTCTCGCCCTCAGCGCGGAACATATCAAACTCATCTGGCGTCACATAACGAGTGACGGGCAAATGATGACGACTCGGCTGTAGATATTGACCAATGGTGAGCATATCAACATCGTGCGCACGCAAATCACGCATCACCTCTAGAATCTCTTCATTGGTTTCGCCTAAGCCAACCATAAGACCAGACTTAGTACGGACATCAGGTCGAGCTACTTTGTAATTTTTGAGCAGGTCTAACGACCACTGGTAATTCGCTCCAGGCCGCGCGGCTTTGTACATGCGTGGCACGGTTTCAAGATTGTGGTTGAACACATCCGGAGCCTCATCGGTTAGGATATCTAACGCGACTTGCATCCGCCCACGAAAATCAGGCACTAACACTTCTACCTGAATGCCGGGGCTTTGCGCTCGGATTTCACGAATACAGTCCGCAAAATGTTGTGCACCACCGTCACGTAAATCATCGCGGTCAACGGAAGTAACCACCACATACTTAACTTTCATGTCACGAATAGTAGCACCTAATTTGACGGCTTCTTCAGGGTCAACGGGCAGCGGACGACCGTGCGCAACGTCACAAAACGGACAACGGCGGGTACAAATGGCACCCAGAATCATGAAGGTTGCGGTACCGTGGTTGAAGCATTCTGCCAAGTTAGGGCAGGAGGCTTCTTCACAGACAGAGTGCAGCCCATGCTTACGCATGGCTTGCTTAATTTCGTCAATACGCTGAGTAGAGCTAGGTAGCTTCACTTTTAGCCACGCGGGCTTGCGCAGCATCTGCTCACGCTCAGTAGGCATGATTTTAACGGGGATCAATGCCATTTTATCGGCATCACGAAGTTTCACGCCAGGTTCAATTCTTACCGGTTTTGACATAGCCTATGCGAATCCTGTTGTTTCGGTGATTTCTTGATAACCCATCAATTCAGCGAAGATTTGGGTTACCTGCGTGGCCGCATCAGTGACATCCTGCGGCCCATTCAGTGATTTTGTTTGTACCATTTGCATGCCGGCATACCCGCAAGGATTGATTCTTGCGAACGGGCTTAAATCCATATCCACGTTCAGTGCCAGACCATGAAACGAACAGCCTTTTCTAATACGCAACCCTAGCGAGCAAAGTTTATCGCCTTGCACATAAACGCCAGGGGCATCGGCTTTGGCGGCAGCAACCACGCCATAATTGGCCATCAGCGCCACTATGGTGTCTTCAATGGTATTGACTAGTTGGCGCACGCCTACTTTGCGGCGCCTAATATCCAGTAAAAAATACACCACCAGTTGACCGGGACCATGGTAGGTGACTTGACCACCGCGGTCTACTTGGACCACTGGAATATCGCCCGGAGCCAAAATATGTTCTGCTTTACCGGCTTGGCCTTGGGTAAAGACCGGCTCATGCTCAAGCACCCAAAGTTCGTCACGGGTTTGCTCATCGCGCTTATCGGTAAAGTCTTGCATGGCTTGCCATACCGGCTGGTAGGGCTGCCTACCCAGCTGTCTGATCAGCAGTTGTTGAGCGATCTCTGCCGTGGCCAACTTAGAGCACATATTTCACTTCTTCGATTGCCGCCAGCTCACGATAGAGGGTTTCTATGTGTTGCTGGCTTTCTACTTTAATTTGAATAGATACCGAGTGGTAGGTTCCTTTGCTGCTAGGCTTTAGGGTCGGGTTATAATCGCCCGGCGCATGTTGCTGAGCAACGGCGACAACTAAATCTGCTAACTGTGGAACCGCCAAGCCCATCACTTTAAAGGTGAAGTGACAAGGAAACTCAACCAACTCATCAAAGCGTGTTTTTTGCATGCTTTACTCCCAAATGAATGGCTTAACTAACACCATTGCTTTATACCACTGCATGATGAGGGCAAAAATAACGATAACAAGGTGTCGTAACTGTTGCGGCCGATTATATCATTATTTTAGGGCAAGGTTGGAATTTGAATGTGCTTTGCGCGTTTGCACTAGGCAGAGGTTGTGGTTGTGGTTGTGGTTGAGGGGGAGAGAGCAAGGCCGCTGACTCAACGGCCTTGCTGGAACTAACATCAAGGCTGGGTTATTCTTCGCTAAAAGATTGCTTAGCCCAGTCACTTAAACGTTTAAACCAACCGCCTTGTTCAACACTATGAAGGGTAACAAGTGGGTAGCTGGCAATATCTTCGCCGTCCAGTTGCAAATACACAGTGCCTACTTGAGTGCCCTTAGCGATAGGCGCTTGCAAGTTTTGCGTTAACTCAAAGTTTGCTTTCAGGTTGCCGCGTTGGCCCTTAGGTAAAGTAATCACCACATCTTCAGTGACTCCAAGCTGCACGGTATCTTGTTCACCACCCCAAATACGGTGATCGACAAAGCTCTCGCCAGCGCTGTAGGCAGTGACGGTTTCGTAATAACGAAAGCCGTAGTTCAATAATTTTTTACTTTCTACTTTACGTGCTTGCTCGCTGTCCGTACCCATCACCACAGCAATGAGGCGGGTGTCACCTTCGGTGGCTGACGAGACTAGGCTATAACCGGCTTCTTCGGTGTGGCCGGTTTTAATCCCATCGACATTCATGCTGCGATCCCACAACAGCGAGTTACGGTTGTACTGTTTGATGTTGTTGTAGGTAAAAGATTTTTCGGCATACAACGAATATTCTTCCGGCACATCGCGAATTAATGCACGGCCTAAAACAGCCATGTCACGCGGCGAGGTGTATTGGTCTGGGTCTGGTAAACCGTGGCTGTTGGCGAAGTTAGAGTTACTTAATTGCAGCTCTGCGGCATAGGTATTCATCAGATCAGCAAAGGCGTCTTCACTGCCGGCAATGTGCTCAGCCATAGCGACACAAGCATCATTACCTGAAGAAATCACGATGCCTTTGTTGAGTTCAGCAACCGATACTTGTTTACCGACTTCAATGAACATCTTGGATGATTCAGGAAAGTTCTTGGCCCAAGCGTTCTCACTGATGGTGACCATGTCGTCATTATTGATGCGGCCGGCTTGCAGTTCACGGCCAATAATATAGCTGGTCATCATTTTGGTTAAACTAGCCGGCGCTAATTGCTCATCTTCATTACCACCGACAATGACATGGCCCGTGGTGTAATCCATCAAAATGTACCCTTTGGCATTAATGGAGGGCGCTGGCGGAACGATAGCAGCATGAGCTATGGTTACGGAGGCGGCAGCAACAATGGTTAAGCTGCGAACAAAGTGACGAAACACATTGGGCATAAGGATGATTCTCTATGTTACTAGTTCTAAAAAGGGTTCGAATAGTACCACGTTCTACCAGAAAACGCAGGCTTTAGGGCACGGCTACCCGAAACGCGTCGGGATAACCAGCTTGCCGAAGTTGTTCTAACAATTCATTGGTCTGTGGTTCGGCAAACGGACCTAACATGACTTTGTATAGACCATTATTCGGTTGAGTAGTTGCAGGGACAGCGTAGATTTGTTGAAGTTTTTCAGCTTCAAGGGCTAACCGCTGAGGATCTGCCCCAGCATGCACTTGAATATAAAACTGCGGCACAGAGGTAGGTGCGATGGGGGGGGTCACAGCGATTGCCGTATTCGGCTCCGGCGGTTGCAGTACTTCAATCCGAACCGGCGCCGTTCCGGTTTTAAGCATGCCTATTTTATAGGCGGCAACGTAGGATAAATCGATGATTCTATTGCCGTGAAAAGGCCCTCGGTCGTTAACTCGCACCACCACCGATTGCTGATTATTTAAATTAGTTACTCTCACATAGGAGGGTAATGGCAGGGTTTTGTGGGCGGCACTCATGGCATACATGTCGTAGGTTTCGCCATTTGAGGTTAAATGACCATGAAATTTTTCGCCATACCACGAGGCGGTTCCTTCTTGGGTGTAACCCTCGACATTATCTAAAATATGCCAAGTACGCCCGAACAGTTGATAAGTTCGATTGCCTTGCCGGCTGTAAGGCTCAAATGAGGGCTCGGGCTCTATCAGTTCATCGGCACTAGGTAGTCGTGCGGGGATAGAGTCATGCTTTTGGCTATAGCGAGACGGGGCTTCGGGCGCACTCGAGCACGCTACTAGCAGCAACGTAAGCAGGGCTAACCAGACTAGGTAGAGTGGCCTTAGCATGGTGCTACCTCGCTTGCCGCAACTGTTGGCTAAATTGATACACAGCCATGGCGTACAGCGGGCTGTGATTGTAGCGGGTAATCACATAAAAGTTATTGAACCCTAGCCAATACTCATGGCCCTCAGCTAACTCAAACGCAAACACTTTGGCTTTCTGATCAGCGTTGACGGTGCTGGTAAGGCTAAGGCCTTGTTCAGTGAGCTCGGCCACAGTTGCACTTGGCTTCAAGCCTTTTTCTACGAGGTTAGCTACGGAATCGCTCGCCGCTAGCAGCTGCGCAACGGGAGCATCGGCCTGCCAACCGTGGCGAGCAAAATAATGAGCGACACTGCCAATTGCATCGACTGGATTACCTAGTAAGTCACGTACGCCATCGGCATCAAAATCTACCGCGTAATGACGGTAAGAAGAGGAGATGAATTGGCCATAGCCCATGGCTCCGGCGTAGGAGCCCTTCAGCTCAGTAGCAGGTAAACCTTCTTCGTTGGCCAACAGCATAAACTGGGCGAGCTCAGAGCGGAAGAATTTAGCTCGAGGCGGATAGTGAAAGCCTAAGGTAAAGAGTGAATCTAAAACCGAATAGTTACCTAGGTATTCGCCGTAAAAGGTTTCTACGCCAATGATTGCGACAATAATTTCAGCTGGTACGCCATATTCTTGTTCGGCTTTGGCGAGCGTTTGTTGATGAGTTTGCCAAAACTTTAGGCCGGCTTGCAGGCGTTTTTCGGTCAAAAAAATGGGATAGTATTGATGCCAAGGCTTGGCTTCCCACGGGCGTTGAATGGCGTCAAATACGTCTTGATTGAAACTGGCTTGCTGCAACAGTTGTTGCACTTGGCTGGTACTAAAACCATGCTCGTTGACCATGGTTTCAATAAATTCTTGCTGCAATTGCGCTACGGTAGCAGCATCTGCTGGCTCTACTTTGGCACTAGCAGGCTGGCTGAGGACCACAGCTAAGCTCGCGGTGATTAGGAGCTTGGTACTAAGCTGGTTGAGCAGACGAATGTAGTTGCGCATGGTTATTCCTTACCGCTTGTTATTATTGTGCTGATGGCGCTAATCGTGCATAACCAAACGTTTATGCGTAGCGATAGCCATCAGTAAACCAAATCCTGTCATTAATGTCACCATAGATGTGCCACCATAACTTACTAGCGGCAAGGGTACACCAACCACGGGTAAGAGTCCTGAGACCATGCCAATATTTACCAAAACATAAACAAAAAAGGTAAGAGTTAAGCTGCCAGCTAACAATTTGTGATACACCTTTTGCGCCCGCATGGCCAGAATCATGCCACGAAAAACAATGAAACCATAAAGCAAAAATAAGCCAATCACGCCAATTAAGCCAAACTCTTCGCTAAATACCGAGAAGATAAAATCCGTGTGGCGCTCAGGGAGAAACTCCAGCTGCGACTGGGTGCCTTGTAACCAGCCTTTACCTTCAATACCGCCGGAACCGATCGCGATTTTCGATTGAATGATTTGATAACCTGATCCTAAGGGGTCGCGCTCAGGGTCAAGGAAGGTTAACACGCGCTGACGTTGATAGCCGTGCATGAGAAAGAACCAAAGCACCGGGATAAAAGCGCCTATGGCAACTCCAAAGAGGGTAATGAGACGCCAACTCATACCGGCTAAAAACAGCACAAAGATGCCGGCGCTAGCAATCAGTAATGAGGTACCTAAATCAGGCTGTTTGGCAATCATCAGAGTAGGGATGAGCAGCAGCAAAAAGGCCCCAGCCAAACGCGTTTTGGTGGGCGGTAGGCCTTGTTGTGCTATGAACCAAGCTACGGCCATCGGTACCGCTAGCTTCATGATCTCCGATGGCTGAATGGTTGCCACGCCAAGATTTAGCCAACGTTGCGCCCCTTTACTGGATTCACCAAAGAGCAACACTCCTAACAGCAACACGATGCCGACGGCAAATATCGGTAGTGACCAGCGCTCAACTAAACTTAAGGGAACTTGTGCTACGACCAACATGGCCACAAAGGCCAAGCCAATACGCACCACTTGGCGTTCGGTCATGGCGAGGTCTTGGCCACTGGCTGAATAAACCGTGACGAGACTAAGCAGGGCTAGTACCAGCAGCGCTAAAAAGAGTGGGCCATCAATATGAAATCTACTGAGCCATTTATGACGTTGGCGTTCTTGGCTAGTTTGCATCGGCTGGCTCCTCTAAAATCGCTAACACAGACTCTAAGCCTCCCGTCGGGGCCGGATCAGCAAAGTAGGCATCGAGTAATTGGCGCGCCATGGGCGCCGCAATACTACTACCGCCACCGGCGTTTTCGACGGCAATAACCACCACAACTTCCGGGTTTTCAGCGGGTGCGTAACCCACGTACATCGCATTATCACGGTATTTTTCAGCAATTTCTTCAGCGTTATATTCTTCGTCTTGGCCGATACTACGTACTTGCGCGGTTCCGGTTTTACCGGCGGAGGTGTAACTGGCCCCTTGAAACGCCCGCCGTGCGGTACCTTTGGGCGAGGTGATCACTTTGGTGAGCGCTTGGTGGGCGACTTCCCAGTTGTTGGCATTTTTCAATACCACCGGCTCACGTTGTTCCACCACAGCGGGAATCCGCACCGGGCCTTCAGCGATACTTTCTAAAAGACGTGGGACCGGGCGCTCCCCGCGGTTTGCCAGCACTGATGTGGCTACGGCGAGTTGCATCGGGGTGGTGGTCCAGAAACTTTGACCGATGCCAATCGATACCGTTTCGCCAGCATACCAAGGCTGGTTAAAACGCGCGCGTTTCCAGCCTGGTGACGGCATTACAGCGGCTGATTCTTCGGCGATATCGATGCCAGTACGCTCGCCAAAACCATAGCGAACCATATCATCATGAATGACATTGATGCCCATTTTTAAGGCAATGTCGTAATAAAAGGTATCACAACTTTCGACTATGGCGTCGGTGACGTTAACCCAGCCATGCCCCCACGCTAGCCAATCTCGATAGCGGTGATCAACCCCCTCAATCATGAACCAACCTGGGTCCCAAATACGGCTGTTTGGCGTGATGATATCCTGCTCTAACGCGGTGATGGCTAAATGTGCTTTAATGGTGGATGCTGGCGGATAGCCACCTTGGGTACTACGATTAAGGAGCGGCGAGTGGGTCGAGTTGAGTAAGCTTTGATATTGAGCGTAGCTGATGCCCTGAGCAAACCAGTTGGGATCATAGCTCGGCTTACTCACCATAGCTAATATGGCCCCATCGCGCGGGTCCATGAGAATGATAGAGCCACGATCTTGGCCGAGTAGATCGTAGGCAAATTGTTGCAGTTCAGCATCCAGTTCTAAGTGTAAATCTTGGCCGGGTACCGGCGGTTGAACGGATAGCGTGCGAATGTTACGTCCACGAATGTCAACTTCAACTTGTTGATAGCCAATACTGCCATGCAGTTGCTCTTCATAAAAACGTTCAACACCGAGTTTGCCAATCACTCGAGTGGCTGCATAATTGGCAGCTAAACCTTGTTCGGTCAGTTTATTAAGATCGGTACGGTTAATTTTAGCGACATAGCCCAGTGCATGGGTGATGGCCTCGCCGTAGGGATAATGCCGCACTAATCGTGCCTCAATACTTACCCCCGGGAAGTCATGTTGACGTACCGCTACTCGAGCTGCTTGTTGCTCGGTTAAACGGTCTAATAAAATGACCTGATTAAAACGTCGTTCGCGCCGCCTGGTCTCATGAAAATCCTCAATCACGCTAGCATCAAACTCAAGCAACTGTTGTAATCTGGCCAGGGTTGCATCCAAGTCTTCGACTTGTTCAGGAGTGATTTCTAGACTCAGAACCGGGCGGTTTTCGGCTAGTATGCGGCCATCACGGTCGTAAATAATGCCACGATTAGGGGCTAGTGGGACTACTTTAATGCGGTTATCGTTTGAGCGGGTTTGAAACTGTTGATGCTCAACCACTTGTAAATGATACATGTTGAGCAACAGCACCCCAAAGGTGACCACGACCACCAGCAAACTAACAAAAACGCGCCGGGCAAATAGCGCAGCTTCAGCGTAATTGTCTCGGATGGTAATGCGTTTGTGCTTCATGCTTACTCACGGTGGTAGGGGTGGTTATTGGTGACACTCCAAGCGCGATACAAGGCTTCGGCGATAATCACCCGTACCAGTGGATGCGGTAAGGTGAGGGCCGATAAAGACCAGCGTTCATCGGCTGCGGCAATACATTCAGGGGCTAACCCTTCGGGGCCACCCACCAATAAGCTAATGTCACGCCCGTCCATCAGCCAGTGCTCTAAACGTCCAGCTAACTGGGGGGTTGTCCAAGGTTTACCGGTCACCTCTAAGGTAACAATCCGATCACCTTTACCAACGGCCGCCAGCATAGCTTCGCCTTCTTGCTTAAGAATACGGGCAATATCGGCATTTTTACCACGTTTACCAGCCGCAATCTCCACCAATTGTAATTGGCAGTCGGCTGGAAAACGTTTGGCATAGGTGTGATAGCCAGTGCTGATCCAATCAGGCATTTTTTGCCCAACAGCTATCAGCTGAATCCGCATTATTTGCGGCTCCAAAGTTTTTCAAGTTCGTAGAAATCACGGATGGCTTCTTGCATCACGTGTACGACTACGTCACCTAGGTCTACTAGCACCCATTCAGAATGTTCATGACCTTCAACGCCTAACGGGGCTACGCCGTGGTGTTTCGCTTCGGCGGCCACATAGTTCGCAATACTGCGCACGTGGGTTTTTGAGCTACCTGAACATATCACCATATATTCAGCAACATCGGTTTGCTCGTGTACGTCTAATACTTTAACGTCGCGGCCTTTCATATCATCAATTTTAGCTACGACAAAGTCGCGTAATTGTTCAGCTTGCAAAAGGGTCTTACTCCAGTTTTTGGCGCGTTCAAGAATGACGGCGGCCAAGGTTTAACATGTCAAAAAAAGATGCGCTAGTTTAGCATGAAGCAACACAAAAAAGCAGCTAACGATAAAGCTGCTGTTGTTCGATGTAGTGAGCAACACTTGCCGGCACCCAATGTTGCCATGCTTGTTGTTGTTTGATAGCTGTTCGAATGGCGGTTGCAGAGATATCGACAGCTGTGGTTGCGGCCAGATAAATCGCCCCCTGAGGCTGTTGTTTGAACTGGTCCAATTGGGTGATTTGGCGTTCGGTGAGCACCTTGGTAACGGTGGCGTTGAACGTAACCTGGCTATGGGGGCGTTGCATGACGACCCAATTAGCATGATCAAAAAGGTGCTGCCATTGATGCCAACGATGCAGTGATGCAAAGGCATCAGCGCCGCATAAAAAGACCAATGTGTCCTGTGGCCAGCGTTGCTTCAGTTCGGCAAGAGTTTGCGCAGTATAACTTGGCCGAGCTTGGTTGAGCTCCCAGTCTTCGGCAACGCAATGGTCTAACGCCGTGGCTGCGAGTTGCGCCATGGTTAAGCGCTGGGTGGCGGTAGCGCCGGGATAATCGCGATGGGGTGGTTGCGCACTGGGCATTAAATGCAGTTGCGCCTGCAGTAGCTGTTGCACTTGTTGCGCCGGCCGCAAGTGGCCCCAATGAATAGGGTCAAAAGTACCGCCAAGAATAGCACGAATCATAACGGGAGCTGCTGCAACTGTTGTGGGCGGCAATACAGGGCTACTAATTGCGTGACTAAGGTGGGATAGTGGTCACCGGAATCACCTTTAAAAGCGTATTCTAAGCGGCTTAACAATTGTCCCGCGACTTGCATCGCGGAGGCATCCATACGCTGCACAAACTGGCGATAAGCTGGTTCTTGCGAGCGCCACAGACGTTGTTGCTTGGCTGCCGAACTAAAACTTTGTCCCGCCGCCAGAGCTTGTTGCAGACTGAATACTAGGGTCCATTCGCGTTGCAGGGCCCAATTTAAAATAGCCGGCTCAACATCCCCTTCAAACAGGCGTTGCAACTTGTGCAAAGCTTGGTCGAGATCCGCCGCCAAAATAGCTTCTTGTAACGCAAACACATTGAAACGGCTTTGATCTTCACTATGCGAGGTAATCAGGGCTGCGGTTACTGGGAGAGGTAACTCGCTTAAGGCTAGTTTTTGTAATTCTTGATCCAGTGCTAACAGGTTACCTTCGTACCAATCTGCTAGTAATTGCACGGCCGAGGGGTCTAGTTGTAACTGATAGCGTTGCGCCCGTTGCTGAATAAAGCGTGGCAGCTGCTGGCGCTCAGGATTGTTAGCGCTGACCATGGTGGCGACTTTGCTGAGTTGCTGAAACCACTTGGCTTTTTGTTGTTCTTGCTTGAGTTTAGGGCCAATAATGACCAGAATTTGGTCTTGGCTGGGCTGCTCGGCATAGCTGCGCAAGGCTTCGCCACCTTCACGCCCTGGTTTACCCTCGGGTAATTCTAGTTCAAGTAAACGCTGACTCGAAAACAGGCTTAAATTAGCACTGGCGGTATGCAAGATGCTCCAATCAAGCTGAGCATCTTGGAGCAACCGTTGGCGCTCATCAATGCCTTGCTGGCGCGCAAAACGGCGTAATTGCTGAACGCTTTCATCCACTAATAGCGGCGCATCACCAAACACACAGACGATAGGCGCTAGCCCATGTTGTTGTAAATGCTGGGTGAGTTGGCTGCTATAAAGCTGCATGATTACTCCGCTAACTGGGCAAGAATCTGCCGGAGCATGCGGCGGGCTGCTTCTTCACGCATTTCTGCCACCAGCAGTTCGCGTTCACGGGTCTTGGCTAGCGCAAAGTTGGGGTCGTCTTGATAATCACGATAGACCTCAATTCGTAGGTCGATCGGATCTTTATTGGCTTCGTTGATGCTGTAGTCCACGCTATAGATCAACTCGTATTCCGCTACTTGGCCTGAACCCGATAAGGATAAGGTACGGCGACTTAATTCATCGCGGTTGATGGCAATCACCAAGCCAGGATCGGCATCTACGAGTTCAACCCCGGCTAAGTTTAAGCGCTGTTCAAACACATTAGCAAATTCACTGAACTTAGGTGCTTGTAAGTACACTTGTTGCAAACTCGGCGGCAATTGATACTGATCACGTAACTGAAAGCCACAACCCATGATTAGGGTTGTGGCTAACAGCACAGTTATCCATTGGAGCAAGCCGTGGCGCATGATTAGTTGGCCACTATATTGAATAACTTACCGGGCACATAAATCTGCTTCCGAATGGTTTTTCCATCCACAAAGCGCGCCACATTGTCGTCTGCCATCGCTAGAGCAGTGACGGTTGCTTCATCGGCATCGGCGGCTACGGTCAATTTACTCCGTACCTTACCGTTAACTTGCACCACAATCAGCACCGAGGTTTCGACTAAAGCTGTCTCATCAAAGCTTGGCCAAGCGGCAAAGTTGATATCACTGCTATGACCTAAGGCCTGCCACAGGGCTTCTGCTAAATGCGGGGTTACCGGCGCTAACATCAGCACTACGGCATCCAAGGCTTCGGCCATTAAGCCACGATCAAGAGCTGTATCTAGAGGAGCTTTTTGCAGCCGGTTCAATAATTCCATGATGGCCGCAATGGCTGTATTGAAGTTCTGGCGACGGCCCATGTCATCGCTAACTTTTTGAATAGCACGATGCAACTCACGGCGTAATTGCTGTTGTGACTCAGACAGTTGCTGCCAATCTTGGCTACGCGGCTGGTCTGCTACCGCGGTAAAGTCCGCGGCCAGGCGCCAGACTCGACGTAAGAAACGTTGCGCGCCATCTACACCAGAGTCAGACCACTCGAGCGTGGCTTCTGGCGGTGCGGCAAACATCATAAACAGGCGCACGGTATCGGCACCGTATTTATCAATCATGACCTGCGGATCGATGCCGTTATTTTTGGATTTCGACATTTTGGTCATGCCGCCATGAGTTACCGGCTGACCATCACTGCGCAAGATGGCTTCAATGATGCGACCTTTGTCATCACGACGAATATCCACCTCTAGGGGCGAATACCAGGTGATTTTCCCTGAGGCATCCTCACGGAAATAACTATCCGCAAGCACCATACCTTGGGTTAACAGGCGCTTAAATGGCTCATCAGATTCCACTAACCCAGTGTCGCGTAACAATTTGTGGAAGAAACGCGCATAGAGCAAATGCAGGATAGCGTGTTCAATACCGCCGATGTATTGGTCTACGGGCAACCAATAGTTAGCCTGCTCAGGGTTCAGCATACCGTCTTGGTAGTTGGCGCTACAATAGCGCGCGTAATACCAAGATGATTCCATAAAGGTATCAAAAGTATCGGTTTCGTGTTCCGCTGGCTGCCCTTGGTAAGTGGTTTGGCGCCATTGTGGATCTTCTTTGATAGGGGATGAGTTACCTGACATCACCACATCTTCAGGGAGTTTTACTGGCAGTTGATCTGCCGGTACCGGCACCGATTCACCATTCGCTAAATTCAGCATAGGAATAGGAGCGCCCCAGTAGCGTTGCCGCGATACGCCCCAATCACGCAGGCGGAAGTTCACCTGACGGCGGCCAATGCCACGTTGTTCGAGGGTATCAGCAATGGCTTGGAACGCTTCATCACTGCTTAAACCTGTGTAGGGACCAGAGGCAATGGTGGTGCCTTTTTCAGTAATAGCAGCTTGGCTAATATCGGCCTCACCGCTGGCCGGATCGATCACCACAGTGATAGGCAATTGATAAGTGGTGGCGAATTCCCAGTCACGTTGGTCGTGGGCCGGAACGGCCATCACTGCACCTGAGCCGTAATCCATCAACACAAAGTTAGCGACCCAGATTGGAATAAGCTCGCCCGTTAGCGGATGAACGCCACGGAAACCCGTATCCATACCTTTTTTGTCAATGGTAGCCAAATCAGCTTCAGCCATTTTGACGTTTTTAATAGTTTCGATAAAGGCCGCAAGCTCAGGATTCTGTTCAGCTGCTTGTTGCGCCAACGGGTGTTGTGCCGCCACTGCCATATAAGTCACCCCGTACAGGGTATCTGGGCGAGTGGTGTAAACGGTTAAATGCGCGTCACTGTCAGCAATGGCAAAATCAATTTCAACCCCTTCAGAACGACCAATCCAATTGCGCTGCATGGTTTTTACTTGCTCTGGCCAATCTTCAAGTTGGTCTAAATCGTCGAGCAGTTCTTGAGCGTAGTCAGTGATTTTTATAAACCACTGCGGAATTTCTTTTTGCTCAACTTTCGCGCCGGAACGCCAGCCACGACCGTCGATAACTTGCTCGTTAGCAAGTACGGTTTGGTCGACCGGATCCCAGTTTACCGTGGCATTCTTTTTGTACACTAGGCCCTTTTCATAAAGCTTAGTGAAGAACCATTGTTCCCACCGATAATAGTCTGGCTGACAGGTGGCTAATTCACGCGACCAATCATAACCAAAGCCTAAAGACTTGAGCTGGTTACGCATGTAATCAATGTTTTGGTAGGTCCATTTAGCTGGTGCCGTTTGGTTCTGAATAGCGGCGTTTTCGGCCGGCAAGCCAAAAGCATCCCAACCCATAGGTTGCAGTACGTTTTTGCCTTGCATCCGCTGAAACCGAGCGACCACATCACCGAGCGTGTAGTTACGTACGTGCCCCATATGGAGCTTGCCACTTGGGTAGGGAAACATCGACAAGCAATAGAATTTTTCTTTGCTAGGGTCTTCGCTAACTTGAAACACGTTATCGCGTTCCCAACGCTGTTGTACCTGGGGTTCAACAAGGGCTGGATCGTACTGCTCCGGCATCTGCTTTAACATCTGGACTTCCGTTTATTGATTAACTGGTGGCAATTAAAAGTAATAGCTGAGGCTGCCTAGAAAGGCAGGAACACGCTTACAGCGCGTACCACATCATCAGCATGATAACGATGCCGAATAGGCCAAAGAAGGCATACTCAAGCCGCTCGCGCTGTTGTGCATCAACGCTTTCTGGGTTGCGATGAAAGGCAAAGAAACCCAAGCTAGTAACACCTAAGGTGCCAGCGCCAACAAGAATAGCAAAGATAATTGCCGCTACGATGTTTTCCATGATTAACTCGCTTCTCAAAAGTAGGGTAAAAAAGACGAATAACCCGAAGGTTAGTTAAACTTGCGCTTATATTACTGATTTTGGCGGCGCTTGACCATGCCGAAAATACCACATATCGCAATCATCAGTGCAATTATCCATGCATTTAGTAGGCCATTACGATAAAACGGCGTGGTGCCTTGAACTAGCGGGACTTGGGCACTGAGTGTGGCGGCAACAAACTGCGGCGCACGCGCGAGTTCTTGGCCGTATTCGTTAACTACTGCGGTGATGCCATTGTTGGTAGCTCGCAATAACGGACGGCCAAGTTCTATCGAGCGCATGCGAGCGATTTGCATGTGTTGAGCTGGGCCATGGGAGGCACCAAACCAGGTATCGTTGCTGACCGTGATTAAAAAATCTGAGTTAGGCTTAAGATTGGCGCGTACTTGATTAGGAAACGCGATTTCATAACAAATCGCTGCAGTTAAGTGCTGTCCTTTGGCGCGTAAGTCTGGCTGTACGTAATCCCCCCGGCTAAATGAGCTCATAGGTAGATCAAACAAAGGGGCTAGCGGGCGCAGTAAATTTTCAAAGGGAACAAACTCACCAATGGGCAATAATTGATGCTTCGCATAGCGGTTACTATGGCCATGATAATAGGCTTCCATCGGTTGATAGGGCGCATCCATACCGAGGGTAATCAAACTATTAAAATATTCGCGATTGCTGTAATCAATAATGCCGGTGATTAAACTAGTATCAGCAGCCACTAAATCTTGATGGATGTTCGCCAAAATATCATCGGTATAGGGCTCTGGCATAGTCACCGCAGATTCGGGCCAAACAATGATGTCATGACTGCTATAGAAAGGCTTACTGAGTTCTAAATAGGTTGTAAGCGAGCGCCAATGTTGATCAGGATTCCACTTGATCGATTGAGAAATATTGCCTTGTACTAACAGCACTCGTTTGGTTTCGCCAGTGCGTTCTAATTGACTCCATTGTGGCAAAGCAAAGCTAACTAGTAGCAGTGCTGTGGCCAGCGCAGTAGGCAACAAACACCGCTGCTGCCAGCCACGATAAAGGCTAATCGCAATCAGCCAGACGATCACACTGACGCCACTAACACCCACCCAAGCAGCGTATTGTCCAAGGCTGGCATCGGTCTGGCTATATCCTAACTCTAACCAAGGGAATCCGGTTAACAGCCAGCCGCGCAAGCTTTCAGTGAGTAACCAAATGACTGGCAGTAACCAGATGGCGCTCGGGCCAAATTTGTGTTCGCTCCATTTCCACAGCCATAAAGCCACTGCGGGAAACAAACTTAAGTAGGCATAGAGCACCAGTAAGATGGCAATGGAGGCGAGCGGATGCAGCCCACCAAACTGATCGATACTGACGTAGATCCAGCTTAAGCCGGCACCAAACCAACCCAGCCCAAACCAAAACCCATGCGCAAAAGCTTGCTTGGGGCTACTGTTGCGTAATAGCAGCAACAGAAGCGTCAGCACTGCAAGGGGCAACCAAGCCTGTTCAAAAGGGGAGTAGCTAAAGACTAAACTGCCACCTAGCAGCAATGCCATCAGTTTGGTTTTATTCATTTAGTCTGCATCTGTTACACGAGGTGCTTCAGCTAAAGTCACTTGTAACTGCTGAATCCGACGTTTATCGGCACCAGTCACTTTGAAGATCATGCCATGCAAGGTCACTTCTTCACCAACTTGCGGTAAGTGGCCAAAACCATGAGCTACCATACCACCAATGGTGTCGTATTCTTCATCATCTAACTCGAGATTAAAATATTCGTTAAAGTCTTCGATGGTGGTGAGAGCTTTTACTGAATAACGCGACTTGTTGATGCGCCGAATATCAGCTTTGCTATCTTCATTGAAGTCGGTTTCATCTTCAATTTCACCAACAATCTCTTCAAGAATATCTTCGATGGTTACTAACCCTGACACACCGCCGTATTCATCGACGACGATAGCCATATGATAACGCTGCTCGCGAAACTCTTTCAGTAACACATCAACGCGTTTGCTTTCGGGCACAATCACCGCTGGGCGAATCACTTTAGCCAACGAAAATTCTTCGTCGGTCATGCCAAAACCATAGGCGAGTAAATCTTTGGCAAGCAGAATGCCTTCGATGTGGTCTTTGTTTTCGCTCACTACCGGATAGCGGCTGTGCTGCGAATCAATCACGATAGGTAAAAACGACTCGACGCTTTGATGAATATCAATGGTGACCATTTGCGAACGTGGCACCATAATATCGCGCACTTTAAGCTCGGCGACATCTAACACCCCTTCGATCATTTCTTTGGTGTCATTGTCAATCAAGTCTCGTTCTTCGGCGTCCTGGATGAGGTCGACTAACTCTTCTCGACTATTCGGTTCTCCGGTAAACAGTTGCAGCAATTTGCTAGCCCAAGTTTTACGCGCAGAACCGCTCGTAGAGTGGGGATTATCATCGCTCATGATGTCGGTTGTGCTCCATGTGTGCTTCTAAATAATGCTGCTAAGCAGCGTAGGTTATCGAAAAAAGTCAGTTGTATCTATGCTATTTTTCTAGGTAAATGTCTAGGTATTAGCATCAGTATCCGCATAGGGATCAGCATAGCCCAAGCCGGCTAGGATGTCTCTTTCAAGTTGTTCCATCTGCTCAGCTTGTTGGTCTTCTATATGGTCATACCCCAGCAAATGCAAGGTACCATGCACCACTAAATGAGCCCAATGAGCTACCAAGGGTTTGTTTTGTTCAGTTGCTTCGCGGCTAACCACAGGTGCACAAATGACCAAATCACCGAGCAGTTGCAAAGGCAAAGGCACCGGCGATTCAAACGGAAACGACAGCACATTAGTGGCGTAGTCTTTACCGCGATAATCGTGATTAAGCTGCAAACCTTCGTCGCTGTCAACCACCCTGATGGTCATTTCGCTATCAGGTTGGGCTAGGTGCTGGAGCACGCTGGTCACCCATTGGCTAAATTGCTGGTGGCTGGGAATGTCGCTGGCAGTACTGGCAATTTGGATATCTAAAGTAGCGGTCATGAGTTACTCGAAGGAGCTTGTTCAAAGCTTTCGTAAGCTTGCACAATACGTTGCACCACGGGATGGCGGACCACATCAGAAGCCTGAAAGAAGGTAAAACTGATGTCATCAATGTCTTTGAGTACTTCAATGACATGACGTAGCCCAGATTTTTGGCCGCGCGGTAAGTCAACCTGAGTAATATCTCCGGTGATAACAGCACGAGAATTAAAGCCAATCCGAGTCAGGAACATTTTCATTTGTTCGCAGGTGGTATTCTGGCTTTCATCCAAAATAATAAAAGCATCGTTGAGGGTACGGCCGCGCATGTAGGCAAGCGGGGCTACCTCAATCACATTGCGCTCAATGAGCTTTTCTACTTTTTCAAACCCGAGCATTTCAAACAGGGCATCGTAGAGCGGGCGTAAATAAGGATCGACCTTTTGTGCTAAATCACCGGGTAAAAAGCCTAGTTTCTCGCCAGCTTCAACTGCTGGGCGAGTTAATAGAATGCGACGAATCTCTTGGCGCTCGAGTGCATCTACGGCACAGGCCACGGCCAGGTAGGTTTTACCGGTACCGGCAGGACCTACGCCAAAGTTAACATCGTGAGTTAAGATGGCGCGAACGTATTCGGCTTGATTCGGGTTACGGGGTTTGATCAGCCCACGTTTGGTTTTAATGTGAGTCATTTTCGCAAACGCGGGGTCATCGTCATGGTGTTGCTGTTCAAGCACTTGCGCTTGCTGCACCGCTAGGTGCACCATTTGTGGGGTGACACTACCGGCATCACCTTTGATGGTGGCGGTTTCTAGGTATAAATCGCGCAGGATTTTGGCACCAGCCTGCACTGTATGAGCTGGGCCGAGCAGGCGAAATTCATTGTGACGATGACTGATTTCTATGCCTAAGCGGCGCTCAATGTGTTTTAAGTTGTCGTCAACGGGCCCGCATAAATCGGCAATACGGTTGTTATCTGCGGGCTCTAGAGTTATGTCTAACGTACTTACAGTTTGAGTCAAGCTAACCTCGGTGTTGCGAAGATAAAATCCAGCAGCCGGTTAAGAGGCTGCTGGAGGAACGAAAGTGGCCACGCCAAGCTCGTTAGGTTGGTGTTTTGCCTGTCGTGCCAAGATCGTTTGTGGTGCGGTATCAACCCGCAAGCCCATGTCTGATTCTACCCGTAACACGTCGCCGCGTAATGAGTTAACAAACACATCGGTGATTTTGACATCAACAAATTTACCTATCATGGACGGCTCGCCGATAAAGTTAACCACGCGGTTGTTCTCGGTACGCCCACTAAGCTCCATCGGATCTTTCTTCGATGGGCCAATAACCAAGATACGTTGCTCAGTGCCTAACATCCGCCGAGCATGCGCATGGGCTTGCTGATTAATGCGTTGCTGTAACAGCTGCAGGCGTTGTTTCTTGGTGGCTTCAGTAACATCATCAGGTAAATCAGCGGCTGGTGTACCAGGACGCGCACTGTAGATGAAGCTAAAGCTCATATCGTAATCAATGGCTTGAATCAAATCCATGGTGGCTTCAAAGTCGGCATCAGTCTCACCTGGGAAGCCAATAATAAAATCTGAGCTCATGGCGATATCAGGGCGTACTTTTTTAAGCTTACGGATCTGTGACTTATATTCTAATGCCGTGTGTCCACGTTTCATTAACGTCAGAATACGGTCTGAACCACTTTGCACCGGCAGGTGTAAATGACTCACTAATTCTGGAATGGTGGCGTAAGCTTCAATGATATCGTCAGTAAACTCCACCGGATGCGAGGTGGTGTAACGGATGCGATCAATACCATCGATAGCAGCAACTAAGTGCAATAACTCAGCAAATCGGCACACCTCACCGGTATGATGTTCACCCCGGTAGGCATTCACGTTCTGGCCCAGTAAATTCACTTCGCGTACGCCTTGCTCAGCTAGCTGGGCAATTTCGAATAATACGTCGTCGACGGGACGACTGACTTCTTCACCGCGGGTGTACGGCACCACACAGAACGTACAGTACTTGCTGCAACCTTCCATAATAGAAACGAATGCGCTAGGGCCGTCTGCTTTGGGTTCTGGTAGACGGTCGAATTTCTCGATTTCAGGAAACGAGATATCGACCATCGGCGTGTGATGGGTTTGTACTTGCTTCACCATCTCTGGCAACCGATGCAAGGTTTGTGGGCCAAACACGATATCTACGTACGGAGCACGTTCACGAATATGATCGCCTTCTTGCGAGGCCACACAGCCGCCAACCCCAATCACGAGATCGGGATTTTTATCTTTTAGGGTTTTCCAACGGCCTAACTGATGAAAGACTTTTTCTTGGGCCTTTTCGCGAATAGAGCAGGTGTTGAGCAAAATCAAATCTGCTTCTTCAGGCTCGCCTGCCACCTCGTAGCCATGAGTTGCCTTAAGTAGATCAGCCATTTTCGCTGAATCGTACTCGTTCATCTGACAACCCCAAGTTTTAATATATAACTTCTTACTCATAAATCTCTGGCTCGCTTGCTGTATCGCGTTGGTTGGCTAAGCTGCAGCAGTGACACTGGTCTTAACCAAGCTATCAATAGACTAAATGGGCGGCTATTTTAGCTTGTTCTGCACCCAACTGCCAACTTTCAGGCGGATTTACCGCCTGCTTAAGCTTGGCGTCGGGTGCGAATCGCTAAATAACCGGCCACCATAATAACGCCGGCTCCTATCAACATACTTAAAGTGATGGGCTCTTGCCAAAACCAGTAGCCCATAAGAGCGGCAAAAATAACCGAACTGTAAGTAAAAACACCGACTCTAGCGGCTGGTGCCATGGCAAAGGCTTTGGTCATGGTTAATTGCCCGGCCACTGCTAGGGCTCCCATAACGACAATAGCCAACCAATGTTGAGGGGCAACAGCTTGCCCCATCCATAATAGGGGCAGCGCCGATAACAGCGTCGCTAGGCTAGCAAAATAAAACACTATTTTACTGGATGATTCAGTAGCTGACATCTGCCGGATCAAAGTTTTAGTAAAAGCTGCTAAGCAAGCAGCAATGAAAGCTACTGCGACCACCGGCGACAAGGTCGCTGTGGTGGGATTAAGAAAAATAAAGACGCCGATAAAGCCAATCCCAATCGCCAACCAGGTTTGGGGGAGCACTTTTTCGTGTAACCAAAGCCGCCCAATGATGGGAATAATAAAAGGGGATAATAACAGCACCAGGGTGGCTTGCGCTAAGGGCAAATGTGCGATCGCATAAAAGAACAAATACATCGCCGCCAAACCCGCCAAGCCGCGGCTGAGGTGAAATTTCCAAGCTTTAGTTTTAAAGGCGCTGGGGCCTTTGCGCCACAGCCACGGCAGCAACACTAAAAAAGCCATTAAATTTCTGAAAAACACCAATTGTTCTGAGGGTAAATAGGTGCTCAAATATTTAACTAAGGCACTTACCCCGGCAAAGCATAGCTCGGCCGTAATAATCAATAGAGAAGCTATAACCACGGTGCGCTGCGGCGTGTCCATAATGTCCTTGTGCGGCGCCAGCCGCCTAGTCAACGAGACCTGTATGAATCGCTATATTATCACGATCACTTTATTAACGCTGAGTAATGTTTTTATGACCTTTGCTTGGTATGCCCATTTGAAAAACCTCGCTGAAAAACCATGGCTGGTGGCGGCTTTTGCCAGTTGGGGCATTGCCTTGCTGGAATATCTGTTACAAGTACCCGCCAACCGTATCGGTTATGAGGTCATGAACTTGGGTCAGCTGAAAATCTTGCAAGAGGTGATTACCCTGTCAGTATTTGTGCCTTTTGCATTGTTTTACATGAAAGAAAAGCTAACTTGGGATTATTTATGGGCTGGCTTATGTATTCTTGGCGCAGTATTTTTTATCATGCGTAGTAAGTTTACCGGGTAAAGAGATAAATCATGCAGATAGTTATTGTGGGTGGCGGTATGGTGGGCGCAGCAGCGGCAGTTGCCCTGGCGCAGCAAGGTCATCAGATAGAGCTGATTGAAGCGGGCCCGGTAGTGGTTAGCTGCGGCCCGTGGGATTTACGGATCTCATCGATTCATCTGCGTAATGTGCAATGGCTACAACAGTTACAAACCTGGGCGCTAATTAGACCCGAGCGGCAATTTCCCTACACCCAGCTTGCAGTGCAAACACAACACGGGCAGCGGCTTGAATTTAACCAGCATGATAGCGACACCGAGATGCTAGGGGCGATGGTTGAGAATCACGCATTGCAGCAAGCGCTCTGGCAGCAGTTTGCCGAGTTGCCAATCAACGCAAGAGCTCAAACTCAAGTACAAGCGTTTGATTTAACCAAGCAACAAGTGCAGTTAAGTAGCGGTGAGCTGTTAAGTTACGATTTATTGATTGGCGCTGACGGGGCCCAATCGCAGGTCGCCAAAGCGGCTCAGATTGGTCAGCGCGGCTGGGATTATGACATGCGCTGTATGCTGGCGCTAGCAGAACTGGCCGAACCTATTGCGCCGGCAACATGGGAAGTGTTTCGTCCGGAAGGGCCTTATGCGCTGTTACCTCTTGGTGAACGCCAGGCCTGTTTAATTGATTATCGTAGCGAACAACAATGGCAGCATTTTAGTCAACAACCTGAAGCAGTAGCGCAACAGCTTGAACAAACCTTTGCGCCGCACCTTGGCGCTTATCAATTGCTCAACTTTGCCAGTTTTCCGCTGCGTCGTCAGCGCGCATTGCGCTATCAAGTGAAGCAATCGGTGGTGCTTATCGGTGATGCCGCGCACAGCATTCATCCGTTAGCCGGGCAGGGGGTTAATTTAGGCTTTGCCGACGTGCAAACCCTAGTAGCGCAATTAGCCAGTCAACCTTTAGCCCCGGCCTTGGCCGCGTATGAACGTATTAGAATGCGTGAAAACCAGCTGATGATGCGTGCTATGGATGCCATCCATGTTGGTTTTAGTTCGCCGCATTGGGCACCGCAGGGACTAGTAGCTGCCGGCTTGTTCGCGGTAGCGCAAGTACAACCTTTGAAACGAGCCTTGGTACGTCGGGCCATCGGCTTTTGAAGCTGGTGAGAGAGACAACAAAAAACGCTCGTGGATGTTAGCTAAACTTCAGCAAATATCCACGAGCGTTTTGTTATTTAATGCTTATTTAAACTGCTTATTGCGGTTTCACCATAACGATGGTGCGGAGGGGGGGACTTGAACCCCCACGAGCGTTAGCTCACTAGCACCTGAAGCTAGCGCGTCTACCAATTCCGCCACCCCCGCAATAATCAGGGGGATCAAAAAAATGGCTGGGGTACCAGGATTTGAACCTGGGAATGGCGGGATCAAAACCCGCTGCCTTACCGCTTGGCTATACCCCAACACAGGGTGCATCAAAGAGATAAAAGACGATTGGCTGGGGTACCAGGATTTGAACCTGGGAATGGCGGGATCAAAACCCGCTGCCTTACCGCTTGGCTATACCCCAACAGCTATTATCGCCTCACAGTTTGAGTTGGTGCGGACGGAGAGACTCGAACTCTCACGCCGTGAGGCACTGGAACCTAAATCCAGCGTGTCTACCAATTCCACCACGTCCGCCCAAAAAGGCTATTTGGATGGTGGCTACGGCGAGATTCGAACTTGCGACCCCAGCATTATGAGTGCTGTGCTCTAACCAGCTGAGCTACGTAGCCATACCAAATTTTTTATCAAACTGCGCTCGGTGAGTGCGGCGCGTATTATGCAAATCAGGGACGATACCGTCAACCACTTTTTCTCAAAAAAACGCGTATTTCTGCGCGATTGCTTAAAAAAGCGATAGTTTGTTTAATTAATCAACGAATCCGTGGTCGTTAATCAACAAGTTGGTATTCAACCGTCGACACCACCCGCACAATTTTCAAATGAGGGGTATTGGAGTCCCTATCGTAAATACTGAACTGCCCTTGATTAGCACTACGAATTTTACCTAATTCACTATTAGAATGCTCGGCAAAACGTAAAGCGACTTCACGGGCGTTGCGCGCCGACTCCTCAATCATACTAGGTTTAATCGCATTTAAGCCATTAAAATGATATTCAACTTGGGTTTCGTAGGCATTTCCACTCAAGCTCACGCCTTGTTTGCCTAATTCAGATAAGCGTTGCCGTAGGGCTCGAACATTGTCGACCTGGTTGGTGTAAACCGTTAGGGTTTGTTCACCGGTATAGCGCAAGCCAACGTCTTCTGTGGCCCAACGTTCAGCTAGTTTATCGAGGACATTTGGTGCGGCGATAGAAATATCATCCTGACGAAAGCCATTATTCAGCAAAAAGGTTTGGATGGCCTTGATATCAGCATCAAGCTCTTCGTAAATGGTCTGTTGACTGTTGCCAGCTCGAACCACTTTAAGTGGCCAAATCGCCGTATCAGCGGCAACTTCGCGTTCGGCTAGGCCTTTGACCTCGACCACCCGTTCAAAACTACGAAACTCTTGCACGCTAGCAGTCAGGGCATAGCTTAACACCCCCGCCGCAAGCACCAACCCAGCGGCTAAAATGCCCGCGGTTAACGGGCGTAAACTATTGTTGGAAATCATGATTTATCCTTATGAGGAGAATGAGTCGCTACCACGGGAGTGACTCGCCGTTGCTATGGATAAATTGACCACTGGAACTTAAGGTTAGTTCATTAATGCGAGCGATAAGTCGAGTTGCAGCTTGATCAGCACTGATATCGCCGGCGTTATTCACCATCTCGGTCTGTACAAAGCCTGGATGCAGCAAGGCTACCGCGACCCCAGCGGCTTCGAGATCCCGTGCTAAGGAAACCCCCGCGGCATTCAAGGCGGCCTTACTCATGCGGTAGCCATAATAGCCACCCGAGCCGTTATCTGTCATGGAGCCCATGCGGCTGGTGATAAGCACTACTTTACTGCCGTTATGTAGGCGAGAGCGCAGCGCATCGGTGAGGATCAATGGCCCCATTGCGTTAACCTGAAATTGCCGCAGTAAACTGTCGGCATGGATAGCACCTAAGCTATCGCGTTCTAACAAGCCGGCGTTATTGATCAAAATATCGATGGTTTGATCGGCAAGCTGTTGGGCTAACTCGCGTACGGCATTGGCATCAGTCACATCGATGCCGGTAATGATTCGGCTTGGCTGCAACTGTTCTAAGGCTTCGCTACTGCTACGACAAACAGCGGTCACTGTGTCGCCTTGGGCCAAATACTGCGCAGTTAAAGCTAGGCCAATACCACGGTTGGCACCGGTAATAACAACATGTTTTGACATGATCACTCCTGTGTTGAGTTGCGATTTATTCGGTAAGTCGTTTGGGATCCAGTAAGCGCGCTAAGGTGTCGCGATCTAAATCCGTTTGCTCAGCAGCAACGTCAAGAATATCGCGCTGTTGCTGATAGGCCTGTTTGGCAATGGCGGCGGCTTGGTTGTAGCCAATCTCGCGATTTAAGGCGGTTACTAGAATCGGATTACGAGCTAGCACGGCGTTGATGCGTTGGTGATTGACGCTGAAATCAGCAATCGCTTGGTCAGCTAGGGCACGGGCCGCGTGGCTGAGCAGTTCAATACTTTGCAGTTGATTGTAGGCAATTACCGGCAACATCACATTTAATTGGAAATTGCCTTGCTGCGCTGCAGCACTGACCGTGTGGTAGTTACCCGCCACCTGCACCGCAACCATAGCTACAGCTTCAGGAATTACTGGATTCACTTTACCTGGCATGATGCTGCTGCCCGGCTGTAACGCGGTCAGGCTGATTTCACCTAGGCCAGCCAGTGGACCGCTGTTCATCCAACGTAAATCGTTGCTGATTTTGAGCAGTACCGTGCCGATCGCATTCAGGGTGCCGCTCACCATGGCGTTGATTTCTTGCCCAGCAATACCAGCAAACAGATTTGCAGCCGGGCAAAACTGAGCGGCGCTGCGCTCATTCAACGCTTGGCAAAAGTCTGCCGCAAACCCATCCGGAGCATTAACGCCTGAGCCGATGGCGGTACCACCTTGAGGCAATTGTTGTAGTAATTGCAAATGTTGTTCTAAAGTAACCTGGGTATGGTTAACTTGGGCTGCCCAGGCCGATAGTTCTTGGGCGAAGGTAAGCGGCATGGCATCCATCAGGTGGGTACGGCCGGTTTTAACCACATCTTTTAAGCTGGTCGCTTTTTGTTTGATCACTTGCTGTAAATGTTGCAAGGCCGGCAGCAGCTGTTGACTGATAGCCAAGGTTGAGCTCACCAGAATCGTGGTAGGAATCACATCGTTACTGCTTTGGCTGGCATTAATGTGGTCGTTAGGATGCAGCTCGAGCCCGCTTTGTTGTTTGACTAGGCTGCTGAGCACCTCGTTCATGTTCATATTGGTGCTGGTGCCCGAGCCGGTTTGAAAAATATCTAGCGGAAAACTATCTGGTTCAGCTTGCGCTAAAATGGTATCAGCCGCAGCGATAATGGCTTGCGCTTGGGGCTGGGTTAGCACGCCGGCTTTGGCATTAGCTTGCGCAGCAGCGGCTTTAACCTGCGCCAAGGCATGAATAAAACGGGCTGGAAAGCGCAACGAGCTGAGTTGAAAATTCTGTCGCGCACGCTCAGTTTGGGCGCGCCAAAGGGCATCAACTGGTACCTCGACGGAGCCCATGCTATCGGTTTCGGTGCGGGTTGCCATGTTTTGCTCCTTATTGTGAAAAAAGTAGTGCGAAAAAAGTCGTGCAAAAGGTAAGGGTTACCTTTTATAGTCACTCATCTAAAACCATGTTACTAGTGAATACATGAGGTTACTATGCGGTTATTTCAAACCGTTTTTACGGTTTTCTTACTCGGTGCTGTAAGCAGCATAGCAGTACTTGCGTTAATCTTCTCGGCCGCAGCAACCGCAACTAACCTGCAAGTTAAAGTGTTAGACGCACAGCAACAGCCCTTAGCTGGGGCGGTGGTTAGTATTCCGACAGGAGTAGACCTGCCAACGACAACGAACAGCGCAGATAATTTGTTAACGGCAGAAACCTACGTGATGGATCAGGTGGATAAATTATTTGTTCCCTTCATCTTAGTAGTCGCCAAGGGCAGCCAAGTGGTGTTCCCCAATCGGGATAACATTCGCCATCAAGTCTTTTCGTTCTCGCCCGCCAAGCCTTTCGAGTTACCTCTTTACAGCAATCGTGAGCAGCCGCTGGTGCGCTTTGAGCAAGCTGGGGTGGTGGTGCTGGGCTGCAATATCCACGACCATATGAAAGCCTACATCTATATCAGCCCGCATCAGTACAGCGCCCAAACGGATGCGCAAGGCCAAGTGACAGTGCCGGCTGGGAGCACCCAGTTAGCGGTCTGGTATCCGGGCCAGGAAAACACTGTTACCGACACTCTGGTGACTGTGCGCAGCGGGCAAACGGAACTGGTGGTGCAACTGCCAGTGAGCAAACAACAGCAGCAACCACCCCCACTATCGCCGTTACAGCAAAAATTTAATCAGCGTAAACAACAAACCCTTATGAGTGAGCAGCATTAAATGCGCATCAACAGCTTCAGAACTCGATTATTACTGCTGTTTTTGCTGCTTACCGCAGGCATTTTGGCAACCTCGTTGGTGACTTTACGTTGGGTGGTGGCACTTCAGTCTGAACGGAGTCTAGAGCGCGAGTTGCTGGTGAGCGAGCGCGTTTTTTCAGAATTAATGCAAGTGCGAACGGAGCAATTACAACAAGCAGCGGCGGTACTCACGGCAGATTTTGGTTTTCGGGAGGCGATAGCTAGCCAAGACCAAGAAACCATCATTTCGGCGCTGGTTAACCATGGTGAGCGCATTGGCACTAACTTGATGGTGTTACAAAATGCGGCCGGGGATGAGGTTGCAGCAACCCATGCGGTTAGTGCCTTACCGAGTATTGCGGCACGTACTGCAGTTGCGGCTGCACCTTTGATTTTGGTGCAAGATGAGATTTTTCAAATAGTCACTGTGCCAGTACAGGCGCCGGATCTTATCGCCTGGGCAACCCTTGGCTTTCGCGTTGATGATGAGCTAGCCAAGTTATTGCAACAGTTAACTCTGGCTGATATTAGCTTCATGGAGGTTGGCACCGAGCAAATTTATGCCTCAAGTTTGAGTGCAGCTGAGCGCACTATTTTGGGTAATAATCAACAGCCCTTAGACCAGCGGTTACAGCAGCTGGACTTAGCCGCCCATATCAATAACCTGAGTCAAACGGCGCAATTAGCCGGCCCGCAGGGGTTACAGGTGATTTTTTCTAGCCAACGGCAGCAGGCGCAACAAGAATTCGTCACCCTGCAACAACAATATGCGGCGATGGCCTTGCTGCTACTTATTTTAGCCAGCTTGTTGGCGATCTTAACAGCACGCAAAATTACCGAACCACTGGCGCAATTAACCCAGGCCACGCAACGCCTTGGGCAAGGCGACTATGCTAAACCTATTGGCATCAATCGGGGTGATGAATTTGGCAAGTTAGGGACGGCGTTTGAGGCCATGCGCCATGATATTGCCATGCGTGAGCAGCAAATTGTCTTTCAGTTGGAGCATGATTTACTGACCGAACTGCCCAATCGGGTGAGTTTGCAAAGTTATCTGCGTGAAGCTATCGAAAGCCATCAGCAGGGCTACATTATTTTGCTCAATGTGGCTAGGTTTGGCGAGGTCAATGACAAGTTTGGCCAGCAAGTGGCGGACCGTCTGTTGCAGGCCATAGCACAACGGCTTAGCGCCTTACTCAGCAAACCTTGGTGGCTAGCACGGTTAGCTGGTGATGAATTTGTGTTGGTTGGGGTTGGACAAACCTTGCCGCAAGTTGAGCGGTTGCTAGAGCAATTAAAACTGCAGCTAGAACAACCTTGGTGGTTAGCTGATAGTAGCTATTTATTGCATTTTCATAGTGGCTACTTAGCTTTTACTGGCGGCGCGGATGCCGTCGATGATTTGCTGCGTAAGGCTCAATTGTGCGCCCGCCAAGCTCGACTACAGAACCGTTTTGCGGTGGCTTATCAAGCTGGCATGGACGAGCAGTATTTACGGCGCTTGCAGATAGTGCAAGCGCTGCCCAAAGCGGTGCGCGAACAACGCTTGCAGTTGCACTATCAACCTAAGCTTGCGACCGCTACGGGCACTGTGGTTGGGGTTGAAGCTTTATTGCGCTGGCGCGACGAACACCTTGGCGTGGTGCGGCCCGATGAATTTATTCCGCTGGCGGAGCAAACGGGAGAAATTTATCGGCTCACCCAATGGGTGATTAGTGCCGGCTTAGCCCAACTGGCGTTATGGCATGAGCAAGGGCATAAGCTAAGTTTAGCGATGAATTTGTCGGCTTTAGATTTATCCTCACCGAGCTTAGTGACTGAATTACAGCAACAGGCAAAACAACAGGGCATAGCGCCGGCTTGGATCACCCTTGAGGTGACTGAAAGTGCAGTGATGGAAGACCCCACCAGTGCCAGAGCTAAACTCCAAGCCTTACGCGAGCTCGGCTTTAAAATAGCGATCGATGATTACGGCACCGGTTATGCGTCCTTGGCCCAACTGAAGCAACTCCCTGCAGATGAATTGAAGTTAGACCGCTCTTTTATCCAAGAACTGGCGCACAGTGAGGTCGACCAAACTATTGTGCAATCCACCTTAGCGCTGGCGCATCAATTGCAGTTGCAGACTGTTGCTGAGGGGGTTGAAGATCAAGCTACTTGGCAGGTCTTGCAGCGTTTAGGCTGTACCACAGTGCAAGGATTTTACTTCAGTCGGCCGTTAGCTGCGGCGGAGCTTGAGCTATGGCTCAAACAACATCAACAAGGACAACAAGCATGAGCAGAGTAAGCATGAACACAGCAAGATCTGCTAAGTTAGGTTGGTTAGTGGCGGCGGCCCTAGGTCTGCTGAGCGCCCCTGCCCAAGCCGAGTTTGGTCGCTTATTAGCAACCGGAGGCTTGACCAATATTGAAGGTGCTGGGGGAGGGGGAATTGTCCCTTGGGCAACCTTAGCAAGTTACGCCGATCAACAGCAATGGGGCGCAACCCTAGCCTTCAATGTAGCTGACGTTGATGACTATCAGTTGCAGGTAGGTGCCGCGACTGTCACCTATGATAATCGCTGGGAGTTCAGTTATGCGCGGCACAACTTTGAGTTGAAGCAATTAGGTGGCGAACTGAAGCAATCGATTTATGGGCTTAAATATCGCCTTGCGGGTGATGTTATTTATGGCGCTATGCCACAAGTGAGTATTGGCCTGCAGCACAAACGCTCGGGTGATTTTAGCTTACCGCAAGCACTAGGTGCAGCGTCCGCCAATGGCACCGATCTCTACGTGAGTGCGACCAAGGCTTGGTTAGATGGCCCTTGGCATCGTACTTGGCTGGCTAACTTAACCGTACGCGGCACTCGTGCGAACGAGCTAGGGTTGCTTGGCTTTGGTGGCGACTTGCACAACAACTACCAATGGGTAGCAGAAGCGTCAGTGGCGATGTTTGTTAACCGTCATTGGGTAGTGGGCATGGAGTATCGGCAAAAACCAGATAATTTGAGTTTCGCCAAAGAACAAGATTGGTACGATATTTTTGTGGGCTGGTTTCCGAGTAAGCGCGTTGCTGTGGCTCTTGCTTACACTGATTTAGATGCCATTGCCGGAGCGGCCGGCCAAACGGGTGTGTATGGCTCGTTGCAGATTAGTTTTTAAGGGGGCAGGCATGCGGAGTTACAACATTGCGAAGCGCCCGTTGTGGGTACTAGCTGCTGTGCTAGCTGGCAGTATTCATAGTGGCGCAGTAGCACACAGTGCCGCTCCTTTGAGCGCCACGATAGCGCCAACTGGGCTGCAGCAGGGCGATAATTCGCTGTATCTGGCGCTTGGTGAATACCAGGGGCTGAGTCAATTGATGGAAGCTTTTGTACTTGCGATTGCCGTTGATGAGCGGGTTATCCATCATTTTGAACGAGTTGATATTGAACGTTTTCATCAGATGTTAACGTTGCACCTCTGTGAGTTAACGGGGGGACCCTGTGAATACACAGGAGCCGATATGGTTGAGGTGCATCGGGGCATGCGTATTAGTAGTGCTGAATTTAATGCCGTCGTTGAGAATCTGATCACCGCCATGCAGCAACAACAGCTTTCGGTTAGTACTCAAAACCGTTTACTTGCTATACTCGCCGCCATGCAACACGAGATTGTCTACCCACAAGAACAAAAATAGGTTATTCCTTTCATGATTAAAATAAAGATCCCGCACACGCTGGTGCTGATGATGTACATGATGCTAGCCGCGTTAGTTTTAACTTGGCTGATCCCCGCTGGTGAATTTCAGCGTAGCGTTAATGATATCGGTCAAACGGTGGTGCAACCAGGCACTTACAGCACGCTGGCGGAACAGCCTTGGCTGTCACCGTTAACCCTATTCACCGTGATTCCGCAAGCGCTCGCCGATGCCCAAGGCGTTATTTTCTTTGTGCTGTTGATTGGTGGGGTGATGGGAATCTTGCGTGCCACTGGCATGCTGGACGCATTAATTGGCTTGTTGTTAGCTAAATTCGCCAACAAAACCGGTTGGTTAATTCTGGGCGGTATGCTGACCTTTGGGATCTTTTCAGCCTTGATTGGCGTCGCCGAAGAGTATTTGATTTTTGTGGCCATGTTGGTTGCTCTATGCCGTGCGTTAAAACTTGATGGCATCACCGCCATGGGGATTTTGATTGTCGGTTACGGCATCGGCTACGGCTTGTCGCTATTTAACCCCTTTACGCTGCTCATCGCGCAAGCGGTGGCTGAGGTACCTCCGGCATCGGGATTGTGGTATCGCTTAGTATTGTGGCCGGTACTATTTGGGATTGGTTTTCACCATGTTTACAAATATGCCAAACGGGTTGCTGCTGATCCTAGCCAATCGTTACTCGCTGATCTGACCCCGGAACAAGGTAACGCAACCACCGAGTATCCGCGCTTAACGGGGCGCCACAAAATCATTTTGTTAGGATTTGTGGCGGTTTTAGGCCTACTGATTTGGGGCATCAAAGTTCACGGATGGTACTTGGTTGAACTGAGTGCGCTGTTTTTAGGTTTTGGCTTATTTGCGGTTATCGTCGCTAAGATGGGCGCAAATCAAGCTGCTAATCAATTCATTGAAGGGGCGGCAGAGTTAACAGCGACCGCCTTGTTGATTGGTTTTGCGCGCTCAATCGCCATGATTATGGAACAAGGCCAAGTGCTCGATACTGTGATCTATTATTTAGCCATGCCGGTAGAAGCCTTTGGTGCCCATTTTGGGGCCGTGAGTATGTTATTTATTCAGAGTATGCTTAACTTATTCATTCCCTCTGGCAGTGGTCAGGCGTTTGTGACCATGCCGATCATGGTGCCCATTGCGGATACCGCCGGTATCAGCCGTCAAATTGCGGTGTTGGCGTTTCAGATGGGCGATGGTTTAATGAATATGATAGTACCGACGAATCCGGTACTTATGGGCATTCTTGGATTAGCTGGTGTTCCTTACGAGCGCTGGTTCAAATTTATTGCACCCTTGATGATTAAGCTTATTTTAGCTTGCGCAGTAGCTATGTTAGTGGCCGTTAGCATCGGTTATCAATAATTGGTTATCAATAATTGGTTATCAATCATTGGTTAACAATCATTGGTTACCAATCATTGGTTAACAAGAACGAGCAGCTCTTGGGTGAAATGTAGGAGTTAGTAAAACGATGATTGCAAGCACCACTGCTTGGGTGGATTGTGATTGGTTGGCAGGTCGCTTAGGGGATCCGCAATTGCATGTGTTAGATGCAAGTATGACCAAGGTCGTGGGAAAAGAACCCATTATCTACCCGCAGTTGCAAGTGATTCCTGGCGCCCGTGATCTTGCGCTAGAAACTGAACTGACCGATACCGATAGTGCTTTACCCAATGCTATGCCAACGTCAGAGCAAGTGTCTGCGCGTTTGCAAGCTTTGGGTATCGAGGCCGGCGACACCATTATTCTTTATGACAACCAAGGTGTTTACTCATCGCCACGTGCTTGGTTTATTCTCAAAGCGATGGGGATACATAGAGTAGCTATTCTCAATGGCGGTCTGCCCCAGTGGTTGGCCGCTGGTTATCAATACTTAACGGGCTATGCGCCCTTGCCGAAGCGGCGGGGTAAGGTGATGGCGCAACTGCAACCTGAATGGCTGGTGACAGCTGAGCAAATCAAACAACGGCAAGGTTCGGCGGAATGGGTGTTGTTAGATGCTCGTTCAGCGGCACGATTTGCTGGTACGGCAGCGGAGCCCCGCGCCGGCAGCCATGGCGGGCATATCCCTGGCGCGATAAACTTACCTTTTGCCAATTTACTGAACGGCTATGCATACAAAACAGTGGCACAGTTGGATGAATATTTTGGCGAGTTTGCAGATAAACATCTGATGTTTACTTGTGGTTCGGGTATAACGGCGTGTATTTTGTTGTTGGCGGCCTGGCAGTATTCAGCCCAGGCAGGATTAAATCGTTCGCTACAATTGTATGATGGTTCTTGGGCGGAATGGAGCCAGCTTCCCAGCTCAGAATAAAAAGCGCTATAAAAAAACACGCCGTTAGGCGTGTTTTTGGGTTTCAAACCAACTCTAGGCGAGGTTAGACGTTAAAGCGGAATAAAATAACGTCGCCATCTTTCACTATGTATTCTTTGCCTTCTTCGCGGCGTTTACCAGCTTCTTTTGCGCCTTGCTCGCCACGATATTGAATGTAGTCATCAAAACCAACAACAACAGCGCGGATAAAGCCTTTTTCAAAGTCGGTATGGATTTTACCAGCCGCTTGCGGGGCAGTCGCACCGACTGGAATGGTCCAAGCGCGCACTTCCTTAACCCCTGCAGTAAAGTAAGTTTGTAGGTTTAGTAATTGGTAACCACCACGAATCACCCGGTTAAGACCTGGCTCGGTGAGGCCTAAGTCAGCCATAAACTCAGCTTTCTCGGCATCGTCTAGTTCAGCGATTTCTGACTCAATTTCAGCACAAACTGGCACTACAATGGCATTTTCTTTGCTAGCGATCTCGCGAACTTTATCTAAATAAGGGTTATTCTCAAAACCATCGTCATTCACGTTGGCAATGTACATGGTAGGCTTCATGGTTAACAGGTTATAGCTGCGAATGGTGGCTTTCTCATCATCACTCAAAGCAACAGAACGGGCCATATCGCCATTTTCTAAAGCTGGTAGTAGCTTTTGCAAAACTTGGATTTCAGCAGCCGCTTGTTTATCACCGCCTTTAGCTTTTTTACCTTGGCGTAAGATAGCTTTTTCGACGCTATCCAAATCAGCGAGAGCAAGTTCAGTGTTGATCACTTCGATGTCTTCGGCAGGGTCTACTTTACCTGCAACATGCACAATGTTGTCGTTTTCAAAACAGCGCACAACATGGCCAATCGCATCTGTTTCACGGATATTCGCTAAAAACTGGTTGCCTAGACCTTCGCCTTTAGACGCACCTTTAACTAAACCGGCGATATCTACGAACTCCATGGTGGTAGGTACTACCCGCTGTGGATTCACAATCTCACTGAGCTGGTCTAAGCGTGGATCTGGTACCGCTACCACACCTGTGTTTGGTTCAATCGTACAAAAAGGAAAATTAGCCGCTTCAATGCCAGCTTTGGTAAGGGCATTAAATAGGGTTGATTTGCCCACGTTAGGTAAACCGACGATACCGCATTTGAATCCCATGCTTATTTCTCTCTCTGTGCTTTGAAACTGTGTAAGTGCTGTTGTGCTGCGCGCATATCTTGCTGTAATAACAGATCAATGCTGCGGCAAGCTTCCGTAATGGTATCGTCCATCAATTGTTGCTCATGGGCGGGTGCTTTGCCAAGTACCCAACCGGTTACTTTGCTTTTATCACCAGGATGACCGATACCAATACGTAAGCGATGAAAGTTCTGACTGCCTAACCGTGCCACTATGTCTTTAATGCCGTTATGGCCACCGGTGCCACCCCCGGTTTTGAATTTGGCGACTCCAGCTGGAAGATCCAATTCGTCGTAAGCCACTAAGATTTCTTCAGGTAAAATTTTGTAGAAATGAGCTAGTAGGGCGACGGCGTTACCACTGCGATTCATAAATTGCATCGGTTGTAGCACTCGTAAATCGAGAGCACCTTGTTGAATGCGGGTAGTGTTACCAAAAAACTTGGAATCGGGCTGCAGTTGGTGGCCATGGCTGCGAGCAAACTGCTCTACTAACCAAAAGCCTGCATTGTGACGTGTTTGAGAGTATTCGGGGCCTGGATTACCCAGGCCCACGAGTAAGCGAATGCGAGACATCAGAGCTTATTCAGCGTCTTTATCTGCTTTTGCTTCTTTTGCAGTTGGAACTTCTGCAGAAACTTCTTCAGCATCTGCTTCTTTCTCAACTCGCGGTGCAGTGATAGATACTACCGCTTGGTTATGATCTTCACCTTTAGCAAGCTCAACCAATTCCACACCGTTAGGTAGGTTAAGGTCGCTCAAGTGCAAGGTTTCACCCAGTTTCAAGTTGGCGATGTCAACTTCAACAAATTCTGGAAGATCTTTTGGCAAACAAGTGATTTCTAAATCTGCAACATGGTGAACAACAACGCCACCTTCTTGCTTCACGCCAACTGCAGTAGCTTCGTTGATGAAGTGTACTGGAACGTGCGTGTGTAACTTCTGACCTTTAACAACACGTTGGAAATCCAAGTGAGTCAATTTAGGCTTGAACGGGTGACGTTGAACGTCTTTCAAGATAGCTTCGTGCTTCTTGCCGTCAATCACTAACGTCAAAATGTGCGAATAGAAAGCCTCATGATCAGCCATGTTGTTCACTTTGTTGTGATCTAGAGTGATTGAGATGGCTTCTTTATCTGCACCGTACAAAATAGCAGGTACTTTTTCCGCACGACGCAGGCGGCGGCTCGCACCTTTCCCTGTATCAGTACGCAGTTCTGCTTGAATAGTAAAATCGATAGTTGACATATGGAGTGTCTCCGTTAAATAAAATGACGTCGGCTATTCGCGACCAAATACCCGACAAGTTCCCTAAAAATGGCTCGCCAATTTTAAAGGCGCGAAATATTACCACTGGCGCCCTTAAAACTCAATCAATACTCAAACATTGCTGAGATTGATTCTTCGTTGCTCACGCGGCGTAGCGCTTCACTGAGCATGCCGCTCAGAGTTAGCTGATGCACTTTATCTAAGGCTTTCATTTCAGCACTCAAAGGGATGCTATCGGTTACTACTACTTGGTCAATGTGAGAATCGCGGATGTTGCTCACGGCATTGCCAGAAAAGACCGGGTGAGTGGCGTATGCAAACACTCGTTTGGCACCGTTTTTCTTGAGTGCTTCAGCGGCCTTACAAAGCGTACCACCAGTATCAATCATGTCATCAACGATAATGCAGTCACGGTCTTGAATATCACCAATGATGTGCATCACTTGTGATTCGTTGGCTCGTGGACGACGCTTATCAATGATCGCCAAGTCAATATCATTTAGTAATTTGGCTAGTGCCCGTGCGCGAACCACACCACCGATATCCGGAGAGACCACCACTGGATTATGGAACGCTTGTTGGCGCAGGTGCTCAAGCAGAACCGGGGTACCAAACACGTTGTCTACCGGCACATCAAAGAAACCTTGAATTTGCTCTGCGTGCAAATCAACGGTCAGCACCCGATCCACCCCAACACTGGAGAGGAAGTCAGCCACTACTTTGGAGGTGATAGGAACCCGTGCCGAGCGTACGCGACGATCCTGACGCGCATAGCCAAAATACGGAATAACTGCAGTAATACGGCCGGCTGAAGCGCGGCGCAAAGCATCTACCATCACGATTAATTCCATCAGGTTATCGTTGGTAGGGGCACAGGTTGATTGAATAATAAAAACGTCAGAACCGCGCACATTCTCGTTGATACGAATACTGATTTCACCGTCACTAAAACGGCCTACTTCAGCGTCGCCTAATTTGATATACAAACGGTCGGCAATTTTTTTGGCGAGTTCTGGCGTTGCATTGCCAGCGAAGAGCTTCATGTCAGGCACACTAAACCTCTGTTTTCAATGGTTAGGTTACAGTTGAAGCCTGCCGCAATTGCTGGCAGACCGGGGATTCGTTGATGCCACGGGCGACAAACCCTGTCCAAGCCGCAGGTAGCTGTTGCAGCGCAGCAAGAGCCTGTTGCTGCTGGTCGAACCGGGCAAAAATACAGGCACCGGTGCCGGTCAGCCGAGACGGCGCGTATTCTACCAACCAGGCCAGGGCCTTGGCAACTTCTGGATAGAGTTGGCAGACCAGTTGTTGGCAATCGTTTTGGGTGTTGTGCCAGTTCCACTGCTGCGGATCTATGGGCGCATGTTGGCGCGGCAGTTGCGGATGCTGAAAAATAGTTGGGGTGCTGACATGGACGCCGGGGTGCACCACTAAATACCAAGGACAAGCCGGCGTCATCGGCGTTAATTGCTCGCCGACACCTTGGGCAAAAGCTGCATGGCCGCTAACAAAAATCGGCACGTCGGCTCCTAGTTGCAAGCCTAGCTGGGCTAACTCAGCGGTGCTGAGGGGTAACTGCCATAACTGGCGTAAGGCGAGTAAGGTGGTGGCTGCATCCGACGAACCACCGCCAAGGCCTCCGCCGCAGGGCAGTACTTTGTGGAGGTGAATACGCACACCACGGGCATGTTCAGGAAATTCCTGTTGCAGCAGTTGAACTGCCCTAAGCACTAAATTATCAGGGCCCGCGAGTTCAGCTACCGAACAGCTAAAATCAAGCGTGTCGGTATCGGTAAGGGTAAAATCTAAGCGATCACCGTAATCGATAAATTGAAATAGCGTTTCTAGCAAATGATAGCCATCATGACGTTGGCCAGTGATGTGCAAAAATAAATTAAGTTTGGCAACAGCCGAAAGGCTCAGAGTAGCCATTGCGATACCTTTAGTTTGAGGCGCCAGTGCGCTGAGGTTAAATCAATGCTGTGAGGTAATAAGTAAGTGGCTACCGGCTGGTATTGGCGCAGCTCCGCGGTCCACATTTGGCGGGCCGCCAGCAATTGATAATCGGCCAGTAACGCGCGTTGTTGTGGGTCATCATCGAGCAATTGGTAGTGCGCTTCAAACATTTGCTCAGGTTGCACACCCAACACCAGCTGTTGCAATAAATCGAACGGTAATTGCACCGCAAAATAGCGCTCAAGCAGGGCGCTGGCGCTGTTGTCACGATATTCGTTGCCATCATTATCAATTAACAGAGCACCGTTAGAGGTTTGTTCGAGTGTGGCAAGAGTACCTTTGAGTGGATGTGAAAAGCGCATACTGACGAGATTGGGGGATTGGTTCCAATCCACGTAAATGCCGTGGCGGTCATTTTCGCGTAAGTCAAAAATCGCCATTTGGCCGCGCAAACGCCATTGGGTTAGCTCAGCTAACTGCTGTTGTTGGGCCGCAATGGCACCGGCCGACACCATGGTGGTCGTGGTGCTGGTTGGTACCGTAGAGCAGGCGCTTAACCACCCACTTAGGAGTACTACTAATAGAAGACGTTTCATGTGCAGGTTTATCCCTGTTCGCATGCTTTTAATAATGAGGGGTTTCACGTACAATTGCCAGCGTTTCGCAGTAGCCAGAGGCTTGCAATTTTTTCCTATTATGACCATTTTCGCACTGGGTGTTAACCACAAAACCGCTTCCGTAGAATTACGAGAGCGGGTTGCTTTCTCGCCTGAGCAGCTGCATAGCGCGCTGCCGGCTTTGCGTGAGCAAACCGGCGTGCAAGAAGCGGTGATTGTCTCTACTTGCAATAGAACTGAATTGTACTGTCATGGCGAAGCCTCGTTAGATTTGCTCACCGGTTGGCTGGCCGGTTATCACGGCATCCCCTTGCAACAGCTCAGAGAACATAGCTATGGCTATCAAGATGGTGCCGCCATCGCTCATTTAATGGCCGTAGCCAGTGGTTTAGATTCGCTGGTGCTGGGTGAACCGCAGATTTTAGGCCAAGTAAAGCAAGCCTATCAATTTGCTCGCAATCAAACCAGCGTTGGTAGCGTGTTAGAGCGCTTATTTCAGCAAACGTTCCGCGTTGCTAAAACCGTTCGTACGGAAACTAAAGTGGGCGAGAACGCGGTGTCAGTGGCTTTTGCTGCGGTAAATCTGGCGCGCCAAATTTTTGCCGAGTTACCAGAATCTAATGTGTTACTGGTGGGGGCTGGTGATACTGCCGAGTTGGTTGCCCAACACTTAACTGAGCACGGCGTGAAGCATTTGATGGTAGCTAACCGGACGCTAACTCGGGCCGCGACAGTAGCTGAGCAGTTTGGTGGTCATGCGCACACCTTAGGTGAGCTGCAAGATTTATTGCCTAAGGCCGATATTGTCATCAGTTCTACCGCAAGTCCGTTGCCGATTATTGGCAAAGGCTTGATTGAACATGCCTTAAAACAGCGGCGTCGCCAACCTATGTTGCTGATTGACTTAGCGGTACCGCGAGATATTGAAGCGCAAGTAAACGAGCTTGCTGACGCTTATTTATACACGGTTGATGATCTGCAAGGTATCATCACCGAGAATTTACGTAACCGTGAAGAAGCCGCTGCAGAAGCACAAGGCATTATTCAAGAGCACTGTGATGCCTTTTTAGCTTGGTTACGTCAACTAAGCCATGTTGATGTGATTCGTGATTATCGCCAACGCATCGAAGCCATGGCCGCTGAACAATTACAACGAGCACAAAAACAGCTGGCCGCAGGTAAAGATGCGGATGCGGTGTTGAGTGAGTTTAGTCAACGCTTAACCCGGCAGTTTTTACACCAACCCACGCGGTTAATGCGAGCCGCTGGAGCCACGGGTGATCAACACACGTTGGCACTATTCCAACAATTAATTGCAGATGACGAGTAAGGTCTTCGCCCGATGATGAATCCTTCGATTATTCGAAAGCTAGAAGCGCTGTTAGAGCGCTATGAAGAAGTACAACATTTATTAAGTGATCCGCAAATTATTTCGGATCAAGACAAATTTAGAGCCTTATCACGAGAATATTCTCAGTTAGAAGAGCTGGTTCAGTGCTTTACCGCCTATCAACGCGCCCAATCGGATGAACAGGGGGCGCGCGAGATGATGCAAGAAGATGACGCAGAAATGCGCGAGATGGCCAAGCTCGAATTAGAAGCTGCGCAACAGCAACAAGAGCAGTTAGAGCAACAACTACAAATCTTGTTGCTGCCTAAAGATCCTAACGACGACCGTCCTTGCTACTTAGAGATTCGTGCCGGTGCCGGTGGCGATGAAGCCGCTATCTTTGCCGGCGACTTATTTAGAATGTACAGCCGCTATGCTGAGAATCATGGCTGGCGGGTTAGCATGGTGAGTTGTAACGAAGGCGAACATGGCGGTTTTAAAGAAGTGATTGCGCACGTATCAGGTGATGGTGCCTACGGGCGGATGAAGTTTGAGTCCGGCGGCCATCGTGTGCAACGGGTACCAGATACTGAATCGCAAGGTCGGGTGCATACCTCTGCTTGTACAGTGGCGGTATTGCCAGAGATTCCAGAAGCCGAGGCGATTGAGATCAACCCTGCGGACTTACGAGTGGATACTTTTCGTGCCTCCGGTGCTGGTGGACAGCACGTCAACCGTACCGATTCAGCCATTCGGATCACCCACATCCCAACGGGGTTTGTGGTGGAATGTCAGGACGAGCGCTCACAGCATAAGAACCGCGCGAAAGCCATGTCGGTGTTGCAGTCAAGACTACAAGCAGCAGAAGACGAAAAGCGCCAACGCGAAGAACAATCAACGCGGCGTAGCTTGGTTGGCAGTGGCGACCGTTCAGAGCGTATTCGTACCTACAATTATCCGCAAGGACGAGTGAGTGATCACCGTATCAATTTAACCTTGTACCGTTTGGATGAAGTGCTTGAAGGTGCGTTGGATTTGCTCTTGGATGCCATTGTGCAAGAGCACCAAGCAGACCAACTTGCGGCTTTGTCAGAACAACATTAAGGTGGCCGCGGCAATGAAGGCACCTCATGACGGATAAGCAACACAGCGCAGTAGGCACGGTCACACAGGCATTGCAGTGGGCCGTAGCGCAGTTGAGTGAATCCTCCAGCCCGAAGCTGGACGCTGAGGTGTTGTTGGCTAAGGTATTAGCTAAACAGCGTAGTTATTTGTTTACTTGGCCTGAAGCTGAGTTAACCGCGGCGCAGCAACAGCAGTTCAGCGCGTGGGTCATGCAACGCCAAGCCGGGCAGCCCATGGCCTATCTACTGGGCGAGCGCGAGTTTTGGTCATTACCCTTAGCGACCAACCCTAGTACCTTAATCCCTCGGGCTGATACCGAATGTTTAGTTGAGTTTGTGCTTAGCTTAACCTTGCCGGCTACCGCGCACGTGCTCGATTTAGGTACAGGGACTGGGGCTATTGCGCTGGCCCTAGCAAGTGAACGCAAGCACTGGCACATACAAGGGATCGATAAAGAGGCGGCAGCCATAGCGCTTGCCTCTGCCAATGCGACAAGGCTGCAGCTACCGGTGAGCTTTAGTCGTAGTGATTGGTTTAGTGCCATCACAAACCAAGGTTTTGATCTGATTGTCAGTAACCCGCCTTATATTGATGCTAATGATGTTCATTTGCAGCAAGGTGATGTGCGATTTGAGCCGCGCTCAGCCTTGGTTGCCGCAGACGCGGGCTTGGCTGATTTAGCCGCCATCGTGGCGCAAGCACCGAGTTACCTAAAGCCACGGGGCTGGTTGGTGCTAGAGCATGGCTGGCAACAAGCTGCAGCGGTACGACAACTGATGGTACAACAAGGGTTTACAGCAGTGGCCAGTGGTTGTGATTATGGCGGTAACGAACGCTATACTTATGGTCAATGTGTGGGGCAGACAACCGAAGAGGCTAGCAATGAGTAGCGAATTTATCTTTGCCAACGAACCTGATAATAACGAACACCATAACCAAGCGAATCAAGAGCCATGGAAAATCTTAATCGTTGATGATGAACGAGAAGTCCATGCAGTAACACGGCTCGCTTTGATGGACCTGCAATTTGAAGGGCGTGGGCTGCAATTTTTAAGTGCCTATTCGCGTCATGAAGCTGAACAATTAGTGCTGCAGCATCCTGACCTTGCCATTGTCTTGTTAGATGTGGTGATGGATACTGATGACGCGGGTTTGATGGTGGCGCGGTTTATTCGCGAGCAAGCCAAAAACCAGTCATCACGAATTATTTTACGCACGGGGCAACCAGGTCAAGCGCCTGAGCGCGCGGTGGTAATGAACTACGATATTAATGATTACAAAGCTAAAACAGAACTTACTGCGCAAAAACTCTTTACCTGTGTGATGTCGTCGCTGCGTTCTTATCGTGACATCATGCAGGTGGTGGCCAAACAGCAGCAATTGCAATTTGAACTAGAGTTTTATCGTAACTGGTTAGCCGAGCATCAACCAGAAACAGCGGTAAAGATAGCTACGGCATATAGGCAGCTAGCTGATTAATAATAACTTTTAAAATATAAAGCGGGAGATTTAAGATGTCTTATATGGCGCTAAAACACATGCACGTCACCTTTGTAGCCTTGAGTGTGTTATTATTCGTGTTACGTTTTTTCTGGGTTAGCATCGATGCTAAGGTGGCTCAGCAGAAGTGGGTAAAGATTGTTCCTCATGTCATCGATACCTTGTTGTTACTCAGTATCGTTGGCTTGATGATATACCGCCCGTGGGATGCTTTTGCGACCAATAAATTGATTGGTTTAGTGGGTTATATTTTAGCTGGTTTAGTTGCCATGAAAGCAACCACCACCTTGGTGCGTACGCTTGGTTTTGCGGTGGCCCTAGGCTGGATTGCCTTTTTATTGCATGTAGCTATTAGCAAACAAGCATTGATTGGCTAAGGAAAGTAATAGAATAGTTTATGCGTTTTTCATACTTAGAACATATTGCTCAAGAAATTCTTCCTACCATAGAAATCATCTGGGAAGTAAGTCGTGCCTTTCATTCGGATAGTGATCAGTACGTAGCTGATTATTATCAAAGCATTCGGCACTTGGCGGAAGACCTTGATGAGCTTGAAGGTGTAGAGAAGTTACAAGGATTAACTGAGCAATTCTTCTTTAACCTAAGTTTTAGTGATGCGCCTGAACCTATCGTTGGTAGCCAAAGGATTTTACTGGATCGAGTGATTAGCTATCGCACAGGGTTACCCATGAGTTTAGCTTTGTTGCTGCAAGAGGCCGCTGCTTATGCAGGCTTGCAATTAGAACTGGTGGATTTTCCTGGCTACCCGTTATTGCGATTTGATTACCAACAACAAAGTTATTTTGTGGATCCCATCAACGGTGATTTGTTAGAGGGTTATCAGGTGCAAGAGCGGTTTGAAGATCTCACTGAAAATGTCGTTGATTTTGGGTGGGATATGTTTGAAGCGGCCGATCAAAAAACGGTTTTAGTTCGTTATTTGACTGAATTAAAACATGCGTTTATTCATGATCGGGCTTTTGCGAATGCGCTGACGACCGTGCATATGTTATTAACCATCCATCCCGATGACCCCTACGAAATTCGAGATCGTGGTTATGTGTTAGAAGAACTAGATTGTCAGCAAGCTGCGGTTGACGATTATTTGTATTTTGTCGAACAATGTCCTGATGACCCAAGTGCACAATTATTGCGTCTGCAATTAGAAACTTGGGCGGCACCGCAGCATATCTTGCATTAAGGCAAGTGAGAGTAGCGCCATGGATGCCAATAATAAAATAAGAATAACTAAGGAGCCCACGTGGAAACAACCGCTCTCATAACTAACGATGGTATTATTTTTGGCTTGCTGGCCGTTATTTTGGGTGCGATTTTTTACACCCAATCCAGCTCACATCCATTTTTTCAAAAGCTTTATAAATGGGTACCAGCGCTTTTACTCTGTTACTTTATCCCGTCTTTGCTGAACACCTTTGGGATTGTTGATGGCGCCAGTACTGGCGTGTATCCGTTGGTGATGGATTATTTACTGCCAGCCTGTTTGGTGCTGCTTACCTTAAGTCTCGATTTAAAAGCGATTGTGCGGTTGGGGCCTAAGTTAGTGATTTTATTTTTGGTAGGCACCTTGGGGATTGTGATTGGTGGGCCTATTGCACTGTTACTGGTAAGTCTGGTTTTTCCTGAATTGCTAAATGGCGCCGGACCGGATGCGGTGTGGCGCGGTATGACCACCATCGCCGGCAGCTGGATTGGCGGCGGTGCTAATCAGGCGGCCATGAAAGAAGTTTACGAAGTTGGCGGCGAGATTTTTTCAGCCATGGTTACCGTGGATATCATTGTCGCCAATTTATGGATGGCAGTGTTGTTGTATATGGCTGCTAATAGCAAAGCCATAGATGCGCGGATTGGCGCCGACACCAGTGCCATTGAAACCATTAAAGAGCGTATGGAACATTATCAAGCGCAACATAACCGTGAGGCTAAACTACATGATTTAATGTTTATTCTTGCTGTTGCATTTGGGGTAACAGGTATTGCTCACTGGGGCGCTGATGTGCTGGCACCTTTTATTGGCGAGCATCTGCCGCTTCTCAAAGATTTTAGTTTAGATAAAAAATTCTTTTGGTTAATCGTCATCGCAACCACCGTTGGGGTTATCCTTTCTTTTACTCCGGCACGGAAATTAGAAGGGGTAGGAGCATCCAAATTTGGTTCTTTGTTTGTCTATATCTTGGTCGCGACTATCGGCTTACACATGGATGTTACTGCTATCCTAGACTCACCTAAGTATTTCTTAATAGGTGCTATCTGGATGGTCATTCATGCTAGCCTGATGTTAGTGACTGCACGGCTTCTGAAAGCGCCGGTATTTTATATGGCGGTAGGTAGCCAAGCGAACGTAGGTGGTGCGGCTTCGGCGCCCGTGGTGGCTTCAGCGTTTCACCCATCGTTGGCTCCGGTGGGGGTATTGCTAGCCGTGTTTGGTTATGCGCTAGGTACTTATATGGCGTACATATGTGGCCAAATTCTTCGTGTTATTAGTGCTGGTTAAGGTTAGTTTGCTCCGCAAACTAACCCATCATGGACCCAGTAAGGATCGAATGTGATTAATACTCAAGTTATAAAAGTAGGACAGGTACAGGTAGGTAATCACTTACCTTTTGTGCTGTTTGGTGGCATGAATGTGCTTGAATCGCGTGATTTAGCCATGCGCATTGCTGAGCACTACGCTGAAGTGACCAGCAAATTGGGCATTCCTTTTGTTTTTAAAGCAAGCTTTGATAAGGCTAATAGGTCGTCGATTCACTCATATCGTGGGCCTGGGTTAGACAAAGGATTAGATATTTTTGCTGAGATAAAAGCGACTTTTAACGTTCCTATTATCACCGATGTGCATGAACCTCACCAAGCCCAGCCGGTAGCAGAGGTTGCTGATATTATTCAGCTTCCAGCATTTTTAGCACGGCAAACGGATCTCGTGGTGGCGATGGCAGCAACGGGTGCTGTGATTAATGTCAAAAAGCCACAATTTTTAGCGCCTCACGAAATGCGTCATATTTTGAAAAAGTTTGGCGAAGCTGGTAATCACCAAGTAATTTTGTGCGAGCGCGGTAGTTGCTTTGGCTATAATAATCTGGTGGTAGACATGCTGGGCATGGACGAAATGAAACAACTAGCTCCGGTGATGTTTGATGCAACTCATGCATTACAGCGTCCTGGTGGTCGCGCAGATTCTGCTGATGGACGTCGTGCCCAAGCTGCTGTGTTAGCTAGGTCGGGGATGGCTCTTGGTTTAGCGGGCTTGTTTATTGAAGCCCATCCAGATCCTGATCAAGCCAAATGTGATGGGCCTTGTGCGTTGCCATTGAATAAGCTCGAGGCTTATTTACAGCAAATGCAAGCGGTGGATCAGTTGGTTAAGAGTTTTGCTCCACTTGATACCAGCACCGTTTAACCAGCAAATTGCGGTAACTGTTAGCAGTTACCGCAGTCGTTATGGTTAGGGCTGAGGTCTGATGATTTGAATTTTATGGGAGCCCTCTAAAGAATTTGAAATCATCATGGTCTTATAATCAGGGCCTAATTGGGGTGACTGCACCAAGGCTTTATGAAATTTCATCATGTAGTCAAATGGCAAGTCTGAACCGCTAATACTCACTTCACACACTGTTGTGCGGCATTGAATGTCGCTAATTTCTGCGCCTTGTAAATCTTCCTGCTGAGCGTACAGGTTTTCTATTTCACTAGTCATGACATAAGCCCAGTCTTGGTCAATAGCTTCGGTATGAAGACGTTCACTAATGTTCTCAGAATTAAGTATTTCTGATTGCACATCTAGCAACATCTCTATTTCTTGTTGGTTACGGGTCTTTAATAACTCGGCCAATCGGGCCAGCTGCGCATCACTAAGGTCTAATTCTTGAGCTACGTCTTGTTGCTCTTGGGTAGAAGCAGCGGCTTGTGGTTGAGTGCTGCTATCACTGGAAAAAGCAGCCGCGCTATCCGTGTTATTTGCAGCAGCATTGGTGGCACCATTGGTGGCAGTTAAGGACGTGCTAGGTGCAGAAGCTGCGGCAGACGTGTTCTCAGCTGCAGTATTAAGGTCTGCACTGGTGCCGGCGACAGGGTTGCTAGGTGCGGATCGGCCAACAAATAGCGCAATAACTAGTACCCCAATAATCGCTAAATAAATGATATGAGTAAGTTTATGCATGGTCCAGGCTGCTCTGTTATTAGAATGTTGATAGATTTGGGTGATTGATAAGCTATCAGCTAGCAATGGGCAGATCAAGGAAAAGGAGAGCGGCTGACGCTTGCGCATTCATGCTATTTCGATTAAATTGAAACGCATGTTTAAAATGGCTGTTCTAAACGCTTTTAGAAGAACAGCATAGAGGTGAGGCCAGTTAACGATGGCAAAACGAGTTACAACCAAAGAAAAAATACTCAATGCAGCGGAAGCATTATTTGCGGAACATGGCTTTGAGCAGACGTCCTTGCGGCAGATTACCGCCGATGCTGACGTGAACCTTGCTTCAGTGAATTATCATTTTGGTTCAAAAAAAGCGCTTATTCAAGCGGTTATGGCACGTTATTTAGAAGTGTTAATGCCCGCCTTAGAGCAAGAACTGGTGGCGCTGCAAGCACGAAATAAGATATCAACTCGCGATGTATTCGACTGTTTTCGTAAGCCATTGGCCCAGTTGCGTGAGGTTAGAAAGCATGGTCCCACGTTGTTTTTAAGCCTATTAGGATTTGCTTATGCAGAGATTCAAGGGCATCTACGGCGGTATACCATGGACCATTTTGGCCATGTTATCGAGCATCTATTAGCTGCGTTGCATCAAGCTAACCCGCAATTGAGCCCCGTAGATATGTTTTGGCGGTTACACTTTGTGCTTGGAGCAACGGTATTTGCACAGGTATCTGGACCGGCACTTCGAGAGATTGCCGCAGCGGATTTTGGTGAAACGATTGCAGCAGACCAGATGATTGATCGTCTTATTCCATTTCTTGCCGGTGGTGTTGACGCCTCGGCAGCATAATCAGCTATGCTTATAGCTAGTTGAATCATTCTTTTAATAAGGTGTAGTAGCATGGAAATTTTAATTATCCTGATTGTCGCCGTGGTGTTGTTATTCGCCATTAAAGACATTCGCCGTAGCCTGATTAGCAGACCAGCGTTTGGTTTTTTTAAACGGGTGTTGCCGCCGCTTTCGCCAACCGAGCGCGAGGCCATGCAAGCTGGCGATACCTGGTGGGATGCTGACTTGTTTAGTGGACGCCCGGATTGGGAAAAATTTCACCAGACTCAGGCGCCGACCTTTACTGATGCTGAACAAGCCTTTATCGACAACCAGTTAGAGACGCTATTGGCGATGTTGGATGATTTTAAAATCATGCAACAAGATCGCGATTTACCTAAAGATGTTTGGGATTACATTCGCAAAGAAAAATTCTTTGCCATGATTATTGGTAAGGAGTTTGGTGGTTTAGAATTCTCGCCAGCAGCAAACTCATACATTGTATCGCGCATTGCGACCCGCTCAATCAGTGCCGCCGTTACGGTGATGGTACCTAACTCATTAGGCCCGGGTGAGTTACTTACTCACTATGGTACCGATGAACAAAAGAATTATTGGCTGCCGCGCTTGGCTGACGGCACCGATATTCCATGTTTCGCCTTAACTGGCCCTGAAGCAGGTTCTGACGCTGGTGCCATTCCAGATACGGGCATCGTGTGCAAGGGCGAGTTTGAAGGCAAAGAAGTTTTAGGCATTCGCTTAAATTGGAGCAAACGTTACATTACCTTGGCTCCGGTCGCGACAGTTTTAGGTTTAGCCTTTAAGCTTTACGATCCTGAAAAATTATTGGGTGAGCAAGAAGATATCGGCATTACCTGTGCGTTAATTCCAACCAGTCACGAAGGTGTTGAGACGGGTGAGCGTCATTTGCCACTCAATCAAGTCTTCATGAATGGTACCACCTACGGCAAAGATGTCTTTATCCCACTAGATTGGATTATCGGTGGGCAAGAGTTTGCTGGTAAAGGGTGGCGTATGCTGATGGAATGCTTATCAGCTGGCCGTGGTATTTCACTCCCAGCATTGGCGGCAGCAACGGGCCACCTTACGCAGCGCATGACCGGTGCCTATGCTTACGTACGGCAACAGTTTGGCATGCCCATTGGGATGTTCGAAGGGGTGCAAGCTGCCATGGGTAAAATTGGTGGCACCAACTACATCCTCGAATCCATGCGTCGGTTAACGGTGACCGCCTTGTGTGAAGGTAAGAGTCCGTCGGTTATCACGGCCATGACTAAGTATCACATGACAGAAATGGGCCGCGAGGTGATGGATGCGGCGATGGATATTCATGCGGGTAAAGGCATTCAATTAGGTAGTCGAAACTATTTGGGCCATGGCTATATGGCCACACCTGTGTCTATTACCGTAGAAGGCGCGAATATTCTTACCCGTAACTTGATGATCTTTGGACAAGGTGCAACCCGCTGTCACCCTTACGTACTGAAAGAAATGGAAGCAGCGAGCAACCCAGATGAAGAGCAAGGCTTACATGATTTTGATGAGCTGTTACTCAAACATATTGGGTTTGCCGCGAGTAACTTCTTCGGTAGTTTGTGGATGGGGTTATCTGGAGCACGTTTTAATAAGAGCCCAGTGAGTGGTCCAACCGCACGTTATTATCAACAATTAACCCGTATGAGCAGAGCGCTGGCTATGACTGCAGATATGGCGATGTTGGTGATGGGCGGCGATTTAAAACGCAAAGAAATGTTATCGGCGCGGTTAGGCGATGTGTTAAGTCATTTGTACATGGCCTCGGCAGTGCTGAAGCGGTATGAAGATGATGGTCGTCAAAGTGGTGATTTGGTGTTTGTTGATTATGCGCTGCAGCATCATTTGTACGCTATTGGTGAAGCCTTTAAAGGATTCTTCGCAAACTTCCCGAACCGATTTATTGCGTGGACCTTGCGCTTAGCAATCTTCCCATTAGGCAACCATTATCATCAGCCGGACGATAGTATTTTGCAGGGAATTTCTACCAGCATGATGCAGCCGGGTGTTACTCGTGATCGCCATACCTTCTTAACCTATTGGAAGGATGATGAAAAAGATCCGACCGGTCATATGGAACTGGCATTCTTAGCGATGCGCGAGCATTCAGATGTCTACAAACGTATTCGTAAGGCGGTTAAACGTGGCGATATTGATGGTAATCTCAACGGTGATGCCTTGGTAGAGCAAGCGCGGGCAGCCGAAGTGATTAGCGCTGAAGAGGCCAGCGCTTTAAGCCGTACTGAGCGACTCCGTCTGTATGCCATTGGTGTCGACCAATTCGCAGCAGGCGTGATTGAGGATAAAAACTTTTATTAAGCCGCTGTGATACTAGCTATAATAGCCCCGGATTCTGGGGCACAATAACCTCGCTTAGGCGAGGTTATTTTTTGGGTAACGAGCCCATGGTGTTGGTGAGCAACCATGGCAAACGTAGGTGATGCAAATGCGATTAGATAAATTTTTAGCCGAAACCACCGGAATGAGCCGCAAAGAAGCGATGCGAACTTTGCATGCCGGGGCGGTCAGTGTTGATGGTGTGGTCGCTAAGAAAGGCGCGATGCAGGTGCCAGCGACTGCGGAAGTGATTTTTAATGGGGTGACGCTTAAGCTGTTGGGCCCAACTTATATCATGTTGCATAAGCCGTTAGATTGCGTTTGTGCCAATGACGATCCCCGTCATATGACGGTATTTGCTTACTTAGATTTACCTAACCCGGAAAAATTTCACACGGTAGGACGACTGGATATAGATACCTCTGGACTCTTGCTGATCACTAATGATGGACAATGGACCCATCGGATTATCTCGCCTAAGCGTAGCTGTCCGAAAGTGTATCGAGCAGAGCTGGCCGAGCCGCTTGAGCCGCACCATGTAGAGCTATTCAAACAAGGGCTGCAATTGCATGGTGAGAAAAAGTTAACCGAACCGGCACAACTCGATATTATTCATCCGCAGCAAGCGTTAGTGACCGTATCAGAAGGACGCTATCATCAGGTGCGACGGATGTTTGCTGCTATTGGTAACAAAGTAGAAGGCCTGCATCGTGAACAAATAGGTGAGCTTAAACTGGGTGATTTAGGCCCGGGTGAGTATCGGCACCTAACTGCTGCCGAGGTGGCTTTGTTTTAGTGGGTATACGGATTTAATGGTTGATGGGGCACCTTCACCCCATCAATCTGATACCACCCTCAGATGGTTGATAGATCGACTCCGTAGTTGAGTTCCTCTGCGAAGTCCGGCAGTCCGTAACCGATGGTTTTCTTGTAGAAAGGAGAGACCTTCGCAGTCGGTGCCTTCTTCTTGTGCTTCGTGGTGTAGAGCATTCGTGCCCGCATCACCTCGAAGGAGTAACCGCGCCCTTCACGGTTCTTGTCCTTGGCCCTTCGGGATGGTGGCTATCCACTCGTCCAGGGCGGCTTCTGCCTGGAGCCGTGTGGTGGCGCACCACATGGAACTTATCGACCACGATACGGGCCTGGGGCAGCACAGCCTTGACCGCTGCCCGGTAGGGGTTCCACATGTCCATGCTGACGATCTCGACCTTCTGCCGGTCTTTCAGCTTCATCAGGTAGTTGGTCACCACGTCCTGGCGGCGGGTGGCCAGCAGGTCGAGCAGGGTTCGCTCCTCAATGTTGGTCAGAATGCAGCGGTAGCGCTTGTTCAGGTATAGCTCGTCAATGCCCAGGATGCGGGGCGTCTCGAAGCGGTGCCAGCGCCCCAGGAACTCGGCGCGGGCGTTGAAGATGTCGCGCACCGTCTTCTCGTCCAGGCCGGTCTGTGCCGCCACAAAGGTGTAGGGGTGGTTGAAGGATTCCTTCTCCACGTACTCATGCAGCCGCAGTGTCAGTCAGATCCATCCGACTCGGCATTGGTGTTTGCTTTTTTACCCAACAAGCTGCTGGAAACGAAAAGTAAGGCACCGAGGACAATTGCAATATCAGCCAGGTTGAAGGCCGGCCAATGCCAGTCTCGCCAATAGAAATCAAAGGAATCCACAACATAGCCGCGAAAGACCCGGTCAATCAGGTTGCCCATGGCGCCACCGAGGATAAGACTGTAAGCGATGGCTTCTCCTTTATGACGATTTTCAAGGATCAGCTTGATCAGAAAAATCGAGACCACTACCGCGATTCCGATAAAAAAGTAGCGCTGCCAGCCTCCACCATTCGCAAAAAGACTGAATGCGGCACCGGT